>JAUNBT010000125.1 GCA_030526985.1 Lachnospiraceae bacterium
GTTCTTTTTTGTTCTTTTACTTTTTCTTGCTGTTCTTACTGGAAGCTTTCTCATCGGCAAGCTCTGCATTCATCTTGTTTGCCTTAGAACGCATCTTTGCCATGAAGCCTTTCTTTGGAGCTTCCGGAATCGGAGCGTTGCGGAAATTCTTCACGCCGATAATGTAAAGACCACTTACCTGTGCTTTCACTTCTGTTTTGACTGGAATCTGATCGTAGATTTCTTCATCACAGATTAATGTCATAATCTTTGGTCCAATCTTCGCTTTTACAACCGGGATTTTGGAACCACGCAGATACTTTGGAGTCTGTTCTAACACAATCTTTGGAAGATTGGCTTCCTTAAGCTTCATTCGTTTCTTATCGATGATCAGCATGTTCATATTCTGAGCGGCTGCATTGAGCTGCTCTCTCTGATCAACCTGTTTCTTCTGTAATTTGCGGCCGTAGAAATACAGACCAACCATAACGCCAATTGCCACTACAAGACAGATGGCTAATACAATCCATGGATTCATGGAAGATACCTCCTACCTTCATAAATTCTTTTTTTGTTTCCTTTTTTACGCACATCCATTTTATTGTAACATCTTTTAAAAAATATGCAATCCTTTTTTTATAGAGGATTTCGAAAATTATTCTATTTCAGTTGATATTTTGTGTTTCCAACATGGTTTCAATCTGTTTTTGAAGGTGAGCCCCCAGGAATTTTCGCTCTTCTTTTGGAAGATTGGAGGCAATAATCGGTTCGCCAAAGGTGACATGAACTTTTGCCGGTGTCACTTTAAGACCATGATTATTCTCAAATAAATCGGCTGTTCCAGTGATTGCAACGGGGACAATGGGAACCTTTGCTTTTTCAGCCATTTTCGTGCTGCCTTCTTTAAATGGAAGCATCTGGGTCCCAGAGTGCCGGGTGCCTTCTGGGAAGATGAACATGGAATACCCTTTTTTCAGTTCTTCCACCCCTTTTAAAATGGTTTTTAACCCTTCTTTTATGTTATCTCTGTCGAGGAACAGGCAGTTGATACCCCGCATCCACAGGCTTAAAAATGGAATTTTAATCATCTCTTTTTTTGCAACATAGCCAACTCCCCGCTTGATGTAAATACAGGTGGCGAGAATATCAAAATAGCTTTGGTGGTTTCCGACAAAGAGGACAGCCTCATCTTCCGGAATATTTTCCAGACCGTCCACGGTAATATCAGCACCTGCAATCCATAAAATAGCACGGAAGATTCCCCTTACCATCTTCTGACAAACTGAAATCTTAAATGCCGGATTGGATTTGCCAATAAAATAAAGCACAATATCAACAGGAATCGTAATGATAAAAAATAATACAACAAGCAATACGATAAAAAATGCTCTCATAATTTTTCCCCCTTCCTATTCGGTCGTCCTGCCGTAAAGGCGGGCGGTAAAAAGGAGCTTGTCAGAAAGCTCGTGAGTCAAATCGCTTTCTTTGAAACGATATCCCCAGTTGCCAAGGGCTACGCCGGGTATGTTCATCCGATGATGCTCATCCTGGCCGAAAATGTCTTGTATCGGCACGATTGCCTTATCTGCCACCGTTCCAAAACAGGTGCGGATAAAATCCCAATGAATAAGAACACCGTCTGTATTCATATAGCAGCGGACAAGATCTTTTGTCTTTTCATCAGCTTCGTGGTACCAGCCTAAAGTGGTATTGTTGTCATGGGTGCCACTGTAGCAGACACAATCAGGGCTTGAAAAACTATGAGGAAGATAATCGTTATGGGGATTGCCGTCAAAGGCAAACTGAAGAACCTTCATACCTGGCAGTCCGACTCTTTCTTTCAGTGCCCGGACTTCGTCTGTAATAATGCCTAAGTCTTCTGCGATAATCGGAAGATTCTCCCCTAAAGCTTCTTTTAAAGCAAAGAAAAAATCATCCCGGGGTCCCGGTTTCCATTTTCCCTCTAAAGCAGATTCTGCCTTTGCAGGAATGGACCAGTAATCTTGAAATGCACGAAAATGATCAATCCTCAGATAATCATACAAGGCGAGCTGGGCTTTGATCCGGCCAATCCACCATGTATATCCTAAAGCTTTATGTACCGGCCATTTGTATAAAGGATTTCCCCAAAGCTGTCCGGTGGCACTGAAATAATCCGGAGGTACACCGGAGACGACAGTAGGAAATCCGTCTTTTGTCACATAGAACAGTTCCGGATTTGCCCAGATATCGGCGCTGTCATCGGAAACAAAGATCGGGATATCACCGATGATAAAGATTCCCTGGCTGTTTGCATATTCCCGCAGTTCACTCCATTGTTTATAAAAAATAAATTGAAGAAATTCCTGATAGGTAATCTCCTCGGCCAATTCTTTTCTCCAACGTTTTTTTGTCTTTTCTTCCGGTCTGCGAATCTCTTTTGGCCATTTGTGCCAGGATTTTCCGTCAAAATGTTTTTTGAGTGCCATAAAAAGACTATAGTCTAAAAGCCAGTCTTTCTGACGGCGTTTGAAAAGTTTAAATTCTTTCGATAACTCAGTATCTTCTTCCAAATGAACAAGGAAGTTTTGAAAAGCCTTCTGATATAATGGTTCTTTGCAGGCTGAAATATTGGCATAATCAACCCGGCTGCCTTCTACCGGGTGAAATTGGTCTAAATCACTCTGCGTAAGTAAACCGTAGTCGGCACATTTTTCCGGACTGATTAAAAGAGGCTGTCCGGCAAAGGAAGAGTAGGACTGATAGGGAGAGCCTTCGCTTCCCGTAGGTCCGAGAGGAAGAACCTGCCACAGCTTCATTCCTGCCTGTTTTAAAAAATCAATAAATCGATAAGCGAAAGGTCCAAGATCTCCGATTCCATATGGACCGGGGAAGGAGGTAGGGTGGACAAGAATACCTGCCGTCCGGCGGGGACATACTTGTTTTGATGATTTTTTCATAATTATATTCTCCTGAAAGATATCTTTTTTTTGCTATCATTATTATACTGAAAAAGTGTAAAAATAGCAACTGGACAAAAAAAGGATTCCTCTTTATAATAGACAAGGTGTAACTGGCTCAAAACAGTTACGATAAAGCGTGAGATAGAAGGAAATGGGAGGACTTGATTTAAGATGAAATTGATAGCAGGCCTTGGAAATCCTACAAAAGAATATGAAGGAACCCGTCATAATGTGGGATTTATGGCGATTGACGTAATGAGCGAAGCCTATGGAATCCGGGTGGATTCTTTAAAACATAAAGCATTGATTGGAAAAGGTGTAATCGAGGGACAAAAAGTCATACTGGCAAAGCCGGTCACTTATATGAATTTGAGCGGTGAAGCGGTGCGTGCCATTGCGGATTATTACAAGATTCCACCGGAAGATATTATTGTAATCTTTGATGATACCACATTGGATGTGGGAAGGATTCGAATCCGGAAGAAAGGAAGTGCCGGAGGGCACAATGGAATTAAGAGTATCATCGCTCATTTGGGAACGATGGATTTCCCAAGGATAAAAGTGGGAATCGGTGCGAAGCGGGAAGGACAGGACCTTGCCGATTATGTTCTGGGACATTTTTCAAAAGAAGAAAGAGCGAATCTTACCGATGTCTTGGAGGATGTAAAAAAAGCAACGGCTCTTATGGTCTGGGATGACATAGAAGAGGCCATGAATCAGTATAATAAAAAGAAGGAATAAAAAACAAAGAAGAAGGAAGCAGGGAGGGCGGATCTTAAATGCATGTACTAAGTGCAGTGTTGGAAAAATGGGCCGGTTATGAGCAGATAACGGCTGCAATGAAGAAGAATCAATTTCCGATTCATTTGACAGGATGTGTAGAGAGCCAGAACTGTCATTTGATGGATTGTGTGGGAAGAGGCAGCTCTTACCGGCTGATTGTAACCTACAATGAAATCCGGGCAAAGGAAATCTATGATGATTACAGCTATTTTGACCGGAATGTATATCTGTACCCGGCAAAGGACGTCCTTTTTTATCAGGCAGATATTCAGGGAAATCTAATCGGCAGGCAGCGTTTAGAAATCATGAAACAGATTTTATCCGGCAAACCGGCGACAATTGTAATGACCATCGATGGTCTGATGGACAAATTAGCACCGCTTTCTACTTTTCGGGAAGAGGTATTTGTCCTGCAAAATGCACAGACATTGGATTTTAACAAAGTGCAGGAAAAGCTTACCTATCTTGGTTATGAGAAAATGGCTCTTGTGGACAGTCCGGGACAGTTTGCAATCCGCGGCGGAATTTTAGACATTTTCCCACTGACGGAGGAATGCCCTTACCGAATTGAACTGTGGGGGGAGGAAGTAGACTCCATCCGCAGCTTTGATGCAGAGAGCCAGCGGTCAATCGAACAGGTAGATGAGCTGTATGTATATCCGGCAGCAGAGATGATCATTGATCCGGCCCGTTTGGAAAAAGGTCTCGATCGAATAGAAAAAGAGTATAAAAGTGCCTATGAGATATTAAAAAAGAATGGGGAGACAGAGCAGGCTTTTCGTCTCAAGAAAACCGTAAATCAGATAAAAGAAGAATTAGAAGAATTTAACCGTGCCTGCGAAATGGAAAGTCTGATTTCTTATTTTTATGAAGAGACGGTGTCGTTTTTAGATTATCTTCCGGCAGAAGACAGTTTGATTTTTTTTGATGAGCCGGCCAGGTTAAAAGAGAGGGCGGAGAGCTTCTTAAAAGAATTCAGAGAGAGCATGGAGGGACGTCTAAGCCAGGGATATATGCTCCCGGGACAGGCAGAGGTGTTATATCATTTTGAAGAAATCGAGGCAATGGTTTATTCCCGCCGGTCGATTTTGTTGAGTATGCTTATGTATCAGCTCTCACCGGGAACGGTGAAAGAAACGGTTCATTTAGAGACCAAATCGGTGGCAACTTACCACAACAGTTTCGAACAGCTGATGAAGGATTTGCAAAATTATAAGAGAAAAAAATACCGGATTGTGATTTTATCTGCCTCCACAACCAGATCAAAACGTCTGGCAGAGGACATTTTTAAGGAAGGGCTCCCGGCCGTTTTTCTTCCGGAGATTGACCGGGCGCTAGTGGAAGGCGAGATTGTTGTCAGTCCGGGAAAATTAAAAAGAGGGTTTGAATATCCAGATCTTCGTCTGGTCGTGATATCAGAAAGTGATATTTTCAGCGCCAGAGTCAGAAAAAAGAAGAAAAGTGGACAGCAAAAGACCTACTCCGGTCAGAAAATCGGCAGTTTCATGGAATTAAATGTGGGAGATTACGTTGTCCATGAAAAACACGGTGTGGGAATCTACCGGGGCATCGAACAAATCGATGTGGATGGCACGGGAAAAGATTATATCAGCATTGAATACAAAGGCGGCAGCAATCTGTTTATTCCGGCTACCCAGTTAGATTTGATTCAAAAATATGCCAGCTCCTCCTCCGCAAAGCCAAAGCTGAATAAACTTGGCGGCAGTGAATGGGAGAAAACAAAAACAGAGGTACGGACCCATATCAAAAAAGTAGCCCATGATTTAGTAGAGCTATATTCGATTCGTCAGTCGAAGGCAGGATATGCCTATTCACCGGATACTGTCTGGCAGAGTGAGTTTGAAGAATTGTTTCCTTATGAGGAGACAGAAGATCAGTTGCGGGCAATCGAAGCGGTAAAAAAGGACATGGAGAGTACAAAAATCATGGACCGTTTAATCTGTGGCGATGTAGGATATGGAAAGACAGAGGTTGCCATTCGTGCGGCATTTAAAGCCGTATCCGACAGTAAACAGGTCGTTTATCTTGTGCCGACAACGATTCTTGCCCAGCAGATTTACAATACTTTTCAGGACAGAATGAAGGATTTTCCCATTCGTGTGGAAATGCTTTCCCGCTTTGTCACACCGGCGAAACAAAAAGAAATTATAAAAAGCTTAAAGGATGGAAGAGTGGATATTGTAATCGGCACCCACAAAGTTCTTTCCAAAAAGGTGGAGTATAAAGATTTAGGACTTTTGATTATCGATGAAGAGCAGCGTTTCGGCGTTAATCATAAAGAACAGATTAAAGATATGAAAAAGGAAGTGGATGTTCTTTCCCTGTCTGCGACTCCGATTCCTAGGACTCTTCATATGAGCTTAGTTGGAATCCGTGATATGAGTGTATTAGAGGAGCCACCGGTGGACAGAAGGGCAATCCAGACCTATGTCATGGAGTATAATGAGGAAATGGTCCGGGAGGCCATCAACAGAGAGCTTGCCAGAGGCGGCCAGGTCTATTATGTATATAATCGGGTCAATAATATTGCCCAGATTACAGAAAAAGTGGCATCCTTAGTGCCAGATGCTCAGGTGGCTTATGCCCATGGGCAGATGAGTGAGCGCCAGTTAGAAAAGATTATGTTCCAGTTTATCAATGGAGAATTAGATGTCCTTGTCTCCACCACGATTATCGAGACGGGGCTTGATATTTCCAATGTAAATACAATGATCATCCACGATGCAAACAATTTTGGCCTTTCCCAGCTCTATCAGCTGCGGGGCCGTGTGGGAAGGTCGAACCGGTCTGCTTATGCATTTTTGATGTATAAACAGAACACTCTTTTAAAAGAGACAGCCGAAAAAAGGCTGAAAGCAATCCGGGAATTTACAGATTTAGGCTCCGGTTTTAAGATTGCCATGCGGGATTTGGAAATCCGCGGTGCCGGAAATCTCTTGGGGGCAGAACAGTCAGGACGGATGGAAGCGGTAGGCTACGACCTTTACTGTAAAATGTTAAATGATGCCGTTTTAAAACAAAAAGGCGAAGCAGAGGATGAAAATGATTTTGAGACTACTATTGATTTGAATGTAGATGCTTATCTTCCAGGCAATTATGTAAAAAATGAAGTGCAGAAATTAGAACTTTATAAACGAATCGCCAGCCTTTCCAATGAGGAAGAATATGACGATATGATGGATGAACTCATAGACCGCTACGGAAATATTCCAACAGCGGTAATGAACCTTTTACAGGTGGCAGTATTAAAATCCCAGGCTCATAAAGCTTACATTACCCAGGTGGAACAAAAAGGCGGGGAAGTATGGCTTTCTATGTACCCGCAGGCAAAAATCGCGATAGAAAAAATTGATCCGCTTTTAAAATCTATGAGAAATCAATTGAAATTTAAAACAGGCGAATCCCCTGTTTTTATTGTAAATACGGGAAAAATTGCAAAGAAAGATTTGCTTGTTTATTTAAAAAATGTCATATCTGAAATAAACTATTTGCGATATTGACGATTTTGTATTATAATTGTTAATTAGTACAGTGATTTTTTATAAACAAGTTGTAACTATTGTGGGAATCCCCCTAATAGCTGCACGTAATCCAAATCAGCAAAGAACAGCTGTGGTTTGGACTTGCCTGGGTCAGAGGCTGCTGACCCGGCAGAAGAAAGCCAGTGGCTTTTTAGCAGATGTACAAGTAAGTACGGAAGCATGATAAATCCAGGAGGTTATTGTATGAAGAAACATATTAATCGAATTTTGACTGCGGTCATGGCATTTGTGATGACAGCTGTGTTAGTAACAGGATGCAGTCTGAGTTCCCAGAGTGAACAGAGTAAAACACTGCTATTTTCATATGATGGTTCTGACGTTTATCTGGATGAAGCATGGGTATATGCAAAGATTGCACAGACAGGATATGAGAGTCAGTATTTATCCACGTTTGGCGATACCATGTGGAGCATGCAGATATCCACAGATGACGACGGAAACCCGATTACCATGGAAGATATGGTGAAAGAGAATGTAATTGAACAGATTAAACAGGTAAAAGTTCTTAATAATAAGGCCGAAGAGCTGAAAGTCTCTCTGACAGACGATGAGAAGAAGACGGCGGCGGATAATGCCAAGACCTTTGCAGATCAAGAGGAAGGCAAGGCAATCTTTGAAGAGACCGGAGCGAACCAGGATCTGATGCAGAAGATTTATGAGGAGAATGCATTGGCATCCAAGGTGCAGCAGGAGGTTGTAAAAGATGTAGATACGGAAGTATCAGACGATGAAGCCAGACAAACCACTGTATATAAGCTGGTATTCGAGACCACCGAGACCGATTCTGAGACAGGCGCTGTCACAGATCTGAGTGATTCTAAAAAAGCAGCCCAGAAAAAGAAAGCCGAAGCGGCATTAAAAGAAATAAAAGATGGAAAGACAATCGAAGAAGTTGCCGAAGAGTATGAACTGACAGACAGTGCGAATGAAACCTATGGCGCGGGAGAGTCTGCAGGCGGCGACGATTTCGAAAAAGAGATGGCATCTATGAAGGATGGCGATATTTCTGATGTCCTTACAACAAATGAAGGATATGTCATTGCAAAGTTAGTTGCTTATACAGATGAAGAGGCAACTGCAACGCAGAAAGAGACCATTGTTTCCGAGCGTCAGTCTGAAGCATATCAGGAAAAATATGAAGAATGGACAAAAGATCTCGATGAAGAATGGGATTATGCCGAAGATGTTGATCAGGATGTCTGGGCCGAAGTTACTTTCGGTGAAGAGACAGAAGCAGAAGAATCCAGTACTGGTGTTACAGCGGAAGAGAGTGATACCTCTGTAGAGGCAGAATCAGAAGAAGTGACTACGGAATCCGAAGAAACGGATGCTACAGCCAATGAAGAGTCAACAACAACAGCTGAGGAAGCAGATACAGCCGAATAAACTAATGAAAAAATAGCAGAACAAAAAGGGATGCCAAGCATTTAAGGTCGAAAGTCTTACTGCGAAAGGCGTCCTTTTTTGAATGCAAAAGGCAGTTAAGAGAAAGAAAGGATGAGAAAGATGAAGTATGTTTTATGTTACGGCGATTCCAATACCCATGGATATAATCCGGAAAATGGATTCCGTTATCCGGAGAACGTCCGTTGGACAGGACGTCTTGCCAATCTTATGGGAGACAATTACAAAGTCATCGAAGAAGGATTAAACAGCAGAACGACAGCCTTAGAACCGGAAGGAGAACCATGGAGAAGCGGTGCAGCCTGTTTAGAAGCCTGTATCCGCACGCATATGCCGGTTGATTTGGTGATTTTAATGCTCGGTTCGAATGATATGAAGAAAGTATTTAAACAGAATGAAG
>JAUNBT010000521.1 GCA_030526985.1 Lachnospiraceae bacterium
CAATGGCAGTAATCTGTTTTATCAAAGCTTCCTGAATAATCTGAGCGGTAATGATTTCTTCTCTTGGCAAACCGGAAAGGCTGTCGATTCCATATACCTTTCTTGCTTCAATAGTCTTACCGCCTAAATTTCCCATAACTAATTTTAGACGATTTGCCGTTCTATTTCCAATCTGCAATTTATAGTTTTTTCGAATCCCTTCGCAAATAGCTTGGTTCATTTGCATTCCACCAATGGGCAATGTTTTGTTGATAATTACTTTTCCTGCTGATAAAATAGATAACTCTGTACTTTGATCTCCGATATTTACAATCATGGAACCTTTTGTTTTTTCCACTGAAATATCCAAAGCAATTGCATCCGCTATGGGCTTCTCAACCATAAAGACACGATTATTATGCATGCGTCCCCCGTTTGTAACGGTATCATAGGTACGTTGTTCCAAATGAGATAAATTCATTGGAATTGCAAAATAAAATGCTCCACCCCAGAAAGGAATTCGATCATTTTTATTTATTAAATGATATAAAATAAATTCCATGCGTGGAACATCTGCAATCAATCCCGCTGACATTGGAGATGCCACTTGAATATTAGAAGGGGTCTTTTCATACATTTCATAGGCATTATCCCCCACTGCAATCACCTTGCGATCCTTTCGAACTGCAATCATATTTTTTTCCATATATATATTGTTTTTGAATTGGGAATAAAATTTGAAATTACCACATCCCGAATCAATTCCATATACTTTTTGTAATCCCATAGGGTCCCCTTTGTCAACTCAGCAATTCTTTCTCCCGTAAACTGATATATTCTTGATTTCCAATGATAATATGATCCAAAAGATGAATACCCAGAAGTTCCCCTGTCTCAGCAATCCGATTTGTCACCTGAAGATCTGGTGTGCTGGGTGTCGCATCACCACTAGGATGATTATGTACCAAAATAATGTTCACTGCACCATAACGAAGAGCTTCTAAAAACACTTCTCTAGGTGAAACAATCGATGCATTCACCGTTCCTTTAAAAATCTTTCTTTCACCTAACAGTCGATTCTTAGTATCTAACATCATACAGATCAAATTTTCCTGCTCTTCATGTCTAAGATATTCCATATAATAATCAGCAATAGATTTCGGATCATGAAAAACTGGAAGTTCACGATTTTGTCTTCTGGATAATCGCTTTGACAATTCTCCGATTGCCTTTATCTGGATTGCTTTTACCTTACCTATTCCGGGAATTTGCATTAGCTCCTGGATAGATAAATGATGAATACCCGAAAGACCTTCCTGTCCTTTACAGTACTTTAAGATCTTTTGAGCTAATTCCACTGATGTACAGCCAGGTATGCCTGAACGAAGAATAATCGCAAGTAACTCTGCGTCACTTAAAGATTCCGATCCAAAGTTCATACATTTCTCATAAGGCCGCTCTCCACAAGGTAATTCTTTCATTTTTTTGTTTGTGTTCATATCGATTCCTCCATACTCTCTTTCAGTCAAACTAGTATAGAATAAAATCGTACATAATATATTAACATAAAATATGTCAAATGTACAGAACACCCTTTTTTGAATTTTCCTTTGGATT
>JAUNBT010000126.1 GCA_030526985.1 Lachnospiraceae bacterium
ATTGGCTGTTTTGTTTTGAGATAGTAAAAGAGATGTCTCTTAATTGTCTTCTTCAGTAGAAACAAATACCTGGCGTTTTTTCGCTCCGGCATCGCTTTCTAGGTATTCATCATAAGTACATAATTTATCAATCAGACTTCCGTCGTCAGTAATTTCCATGATTCGGTTTGCACTTGTCTGTACAAACTGATGATCCTGAGAGGTGAAGAGTGCCACACCTGGAAATTTAATCAGGCCATTATTTAATGCCGTAATTGATTCCATATCTAAATGGTTTGTTGGCTCGTCTAAAATCAATGTATTGGCACCGGAAAGCATCATCTTTGATAAAAGGCAGCGTACTTTTTCTCCACCGGAGAGTACCTCCACTTTTTTTAGCGCATCTTCACCGGAAAAAAGCATTCGTCCGAGGAAACCTCTGACATAACTCATGTCATCTTCATCCGTATACTGGGAAAGCCATTCAACAATATTTTGATCCCCAACAAATTCCTTCGAACTGTCTTTTGGAAAATAAGCCTGAGAGGTAGTTACACCCCATTTAAAGCTGCCTTCGTCTGGTTCAATTTCACCGGTAAGAATACGAAAAAGCGTCGTTGCTGCGATGGTGTTAGGTCCCACAAAAGCAATCTTATCATCTTTGTTGGCAAGGAAGGAAATCTGATCAAGTACCTTTTTCCCATCGATTGTCTTGGAAATACCATTTACAGACAGTACTTCATTACCAATCTCCCGATTCGGTTTAAAATCAATATAGGGATATTTTCTACTGGAAGGGCGAATCTCATCCAATTCAATCTTCTCCAATGCTTTTTTACGGGAGGTTGCCTGCTTTGATTTGGAAGCGTTAGCACTGAACTTCTGGATAAATTCCTGAAGCTCCTTTATTTTCTCTTCCTTTTTCTTGTTGGCTTCCTTCATCTGGCGGATCATCAACTGGCTGGATTCATACCAAAAGTCATAATTGCCTGCATAAAGCTGAATCTTTGCATAATCAATATCAGCGATGTGGGTGCAGACTTTATTGAGAAAATATCGGTCATGAGAAACAACGATGACAGTATTTTCAAATTGAATTAAAAATTCTTCCAGCCATTCAATTGCCTCTAAATCTAAGTGGTTTGTCGGCTCATCGAGAAGAAGAATATCCGGATTTCCAAAAAGAGCCTGAGCAAGGAGAACTTTCACCTTTTCGGAACCGGTCAGTTCTTTCATATATTTGTAGTGGAGTTCATTTTCAATGCCTAAACCGTTTAAAAGGCTTTCCGCATCTGATTCTGCTTCCCACCCGTTTAACAGAGCAAACTCGCCTTCTAATTCGCTGGCTTTCATACCATCTTCCTCAGTAAAATCTTCCTTGGCATAAAGAGCATCCTTTTCCTTCATAATGGCATAAAGACGTTTATTTCCCATAATCACCGTATCAAGAACCTGACAGTCATCGTATTTATAATGATCTTGTTCCAGTACGGAAAGGCGCTGACCGGAGGTGATGGCGATATCTCCTTTGGTTGGTTCTAGTTTGCCGGAGAGAATCTTTAAAAATGTAGATTTTCCAGCACCGTTTGCTCCGATCAGACCGTAGCAGTTGCCTTCTGTAAATTTAATATTAACATCCTCGAATAATGCCCTTTTTCCAAGGCGGAGGGTTACGTTATTTGCACTAATCATTGTGTGATTTCCTTTCTGTGTTAGATAGTCTCTTTGTTATTTTACATATTTTACGGGAAAAAGCAAGCACAATATAAAAGGAATGCAGATTTTACACTGCATTCCTAAAAAAATAGTTAACTTAGTTGCCTCTGCCAAGTGCATGACTGACAGCCATGGCATTTTGAAAACTTTGATAATTCTGAAACCGGTTTGTGAAAAATGCTAAAATCACCATCTCGATATCATTGTTGCGGACCGGACCACAATTATCCATTACCATATCAAATCCCTTCTTCTTATCATAATAAGGAAGAATATCGTGATACATGCCAACTCCCTTGTAACCGAGAGAAGAATCCTTATAACTGTCTCCCAATCCTAAAATATGACCAAATTCATGCCTTGACGTGCGTCTTAAAATATGTTCGCTCTCAAATGCAGTTGGCATAAGTACAATGTATCGAGGGAGAATGGAATTCCAGGAAACAACGCCCTCAATCATAGTTGTTGAAAAAGACCGTTGTGCAAGAAGTGCTTTTTCTATATCTGCATGCTGTTCCCTATTCGTATATTGTAAAATAAATTCTTTTGCCTTTTCTTCGGAAAGACAGAGAATTGGTACCGTATCTACGGAAGGTGAACTTGATTCTTCTGCTTTCACAGTTACTGTAAGCTGCTGTCCGCCAAAAACAGTATATTCCCCTGCCCAGTCAGAAAAACCATCAAAAATGCATTCTTTCCAACGATCGATCTGTTCTTTGCCGTCTGTTAATGCAGAAGCAAAATAGGAGCGGACATTGATATGTAAATAATTCTGGTTATCCTCTTCGCATAGTTCCATGCTGACCGGATAAAAAAAACCTTTTTTTTCAATCTCAATTGGTTTACCGTCAAACCCAGTAATCATGAGTAAAACCTCCCATACATTCTGTAGGATGTGTTTGTAATAAAAGCTAAAACACTATATTTAGTATAGCACAAAATGTGAGGAAGGGAAAGAAAATTTAATTCCCGTATTGACAAATAAATCAGGGAATAGTATAGTAACAGTATACCAATACCCCTATAGGTATAATAAAATGTAAACATAACGCAGCAAGAGAGATCTGTTGACATAGCAGGAGAAGGAATGAAAGGAGCAGCGATATGAAAGAATGGATTCAAAACAGAATTGGAACAGAGGGAATATTACTAATTTTAGGTGGTGTCGGCCTTGCATTGAGTTTTATGCATATTACATTCTGGGGTTTCGATGCAGCATGGATTGCCATTATTTTTTGTGGAATACCGATTCTAAAGGAAGCAGTCGTTGGTATGGTAACTGAGTTCGATGTGAAAGCTGATGTGCTCGTTGCCATGGCTTTAGTTGGTGCAGTGATTATAGGAGAAGATTTTGCGGCCGGGGAAGTAGCATTTATTATGGCCTTAGGGTCACTCCTGGAAGAAAAAACAGTAGAAAAAACGAAGCGGGAACTTAAGAAATTAGTGAGTACAGCACCAGAAAAAGCAAGAGTACTTAAGGAAAATGAAATCGAAATAATGGTAGATGCCTCCAAAGTTCAGGTGGGCGATAAAATTCGGGTTCTTCCAGGGGAAACCATTCCTGTTGATGGAGTGATTCTATGGGGTGAGACTTCCATAGATCAGTCTGTTATGACAGGCGAACCAATGCCGGTTGACAAAAAACCGGGAGATGAGTTATACAGTGGAACCCTGAATCAGATGGGCGGTTTTATTATGGAAGCGACTAAGACGGGGGATGACAGTTCCTTACAGAAAATGATTCGTCTGGTACAGGAAGCAGATGCCGATAAGTCTCAAATCGTTGGCATTGCAGACCGGATGGCAACTTGGATTGTTCTGCTTGCCGTACTCAGTGCTACTTTTACTTTTTGTGTCACAAAAGAGAGTATCCGTGCTGTAACTATTTTAGTTGTTTTCTGTCCATGTGCCCTTGTGCTTGCAACACCAACGGCGATTATGGCAGCAATTAGCAATTGTACGAGAAAAGGAATTCTGGTCCGCAAAGGAGATGGACTGGAACGAATGAGTCAAATTGATACGATTGCATTCGATAAAACCGGAACATTGACCTACGGGAAGCCTTCTCTCATTCATATAGAAGCAGCAAAAAACGAATCCAAAGAAGAATTATTAAAATTGACGTATTCCTTGGAACGTTGTTCGGAGCATCCCTTAGCAAGAGCCCTGATCAATCAGCTGGGCACTCTTTTAACAGAACCAGTAACAGAATTTAAATTATTAGGAGGGCTTGGGGTTACGGGAAGAATAGAGAATAATTTTATCCGTATTGGAAACCGCAAATTATTAGGAGCCGTTTCCGATGAAAAAACTGGTCTTTTTCTTCCGGAGGTTTCTTTTCCCGATGAACTTTTAGCTTCTGCTGTTCAATGGGAACAGGAAGGTGCTACTGTATTGTTTGTGGCAAAGGAAGATCGAACCTTAGGATTTCTTGTTATGGAAGATGTGATTCGTCCGGATGCAGCAAAAACAGTGGATTACTTAAAAGGAATAGGAATAGAATGTGTCATGCTTACCGGAGATGAAAAAGAAGCGGCTTTGCATATTGGAAAAACGGCAGGTGTAGACCATATTGTTTCCGGATTACTTCCAGAGGAAAAGCTAAACTGGATGAAAGAGGCACAAAAAAATGGCCATAAGGTTGCCATGATTGGAGATGGAGTAAACGATGCTCCTTCCCTAAGGCAGGCGGATGCGGGAATTGCAATGGGGTCAATTGGAAGTGATATTGCCGTAGAAGCAGCAGATGCAGCACTGGTGCGGGATGAACTATCCGCTCTTTGTCATCTGTTTGAATTGTCCAAAAAAACCATGACTACAATCCGCATTAATATTGGAATTTCTTTAGTATTAAATTTTGTTGCAATTTTCCTTGCAATGGCAGGAATTTTAAATCCGGTCGTTGGTGCACTGGTACACAATACTGGTTCCGTTGCAGTGATTATACACTCCGTCCTTCTTCTTAATTGGAAAAAGAAAGAAAGGGAGGCCTTACATTTTAATAATGCAGAGAACGCATAATTGAAAATGTATTTGTCTATCCAGATAAAAAGTTGGAAATTGTCTGGAATTACAAGGAATCATAAGACAGAATAAAAATCCTTGCTCTATCGCACGCTGGAAATTCCCATTGTAAAAAGCTGTCCTGTCAGATGAATTAAGTCATCTAAAGGGATGGCTTTTTTGTCTTGTATCCACTGACGGTAGATGTTTACAGAAGTCACACCTAAAAATGTGTTGATTACATTTTGCTGTTCTAAAGTATATGCTGCATATGGATTATAACGTGCTCTGTTGTGGGTTCGCATAGATAGAAAGAAACGATCAGCAAATTCGCGATAGCTGGTAGAACATACGATTTTCTCCATATAAGGCTCCTGTTTCGCCATGAAAGTAAAGAAAACCCGGTTAACGTCTTCAAAGGGTGCATCTGCTGGTAACTGATCGATTTCTTTATAGTAGTTTTTTGCTAATTCAGACAAAATTTCTTCAAATAGAGCCTCAATTGAAGTATAGTGAAGATAAAATGTTTTGCGGTGAATCATAGCCCGTTTCGTCAGTTCTTTTACTGTAATCTGCGAAGCATCCATTTCTATAATCATCTCTTTAAAAGTATCTTTAATTGCAGCTCTTGTTTTCTGTATGCGTAAATCGGTTTTTCTTTCTGCTGGCATTGTAATTTGCTCCTTCGCAATCTGTGCTGGCGATAATATTAATGTCCACATTTGAAAATGAGTGGCATAATCAACAGTTTTAAGAAAAGTGGAAATTGAATAATGTCCACATGGATATTATAATAAAAACAAAACAGAAAATCAATAGATGGAGGTATTATTTATGGCAGAGAAAATAGTTCAAACAGCAGGAAGAGATCAGTTGGGTGATTTTGCACCAGATTTTGCCCATTACAATGATGATGTTCTATTTGGAGAAAATTGGAATAATCAGGACATTGATGTGAAAACCCGCTGTATTGTAACAGTGGTTGCACTGATGGCATCTGGTATTACGGATAGTTCACTGAAGTATCATTTAATGAATGCAAAAAAGAATGGTGTAACACAGAAAGAAATGGTAGCAATTATTACACATTCAGCCTTCTACTGTGGCTGGCCGAAGGGCTGGGCGGTGTTTAATCTGGTGAAGGAGGTCTATGGAGAGGGAAAGTAAATATTATATTATGAAAAACATACAAATTACAGATGGAAATACTATCATTAAAGCTACTTTGAATGATACAGTGGCAGCCAAAGACTTCGAAAAACGCCTGCCATTTAAATGTAGCGGTTATGATTCAGGTATTGATTACTGCTGTAACGCAGCAAGTGGAGTTTTTGATCCAATGGAAATGCAGACTGGTTGGAAAAATGGAGATATCTCATTAGGTGGCGGCTGGTTTGCTTTGCTTTACGGCGGTGAGGATACATCTAACACTTATCACAATATGATGATTATCGGTCATATTCTAGATGAGGATTTACCGAAGATGAGTGAATTCCCTGAAAGAGTGTCATTGATGGTGACAGAGACCGAATAGGGAACAGACAAAACACCCCAATACGAAACAAAAGGAGATTGATTATTATGAAGTATCAGAACAAAGAAGAATTTGACAAGATTAACGATTTTGGAACAGGACTACCAAACGATGGATTTGCCCAGTATTTTATCGGGGATTCTTTTTTGAATCCATTGACAGAACCGGGCAAGGCACCATTATTTATGGCAAATGTGACCTTTGAGCCGGGATGCCGTAATAACTGGCATATCCATCATGCGGATAAAGGCGGCGGACAGATGCTGATCTGCACCGCAGGCGAAGGCTGGTATCAGGAGGAAGGCAAGGATGCAGTGGAGCTGTTACCTGGTAAGGTGATTGTAATTCCACCAGAGGTGAAGCATTGGCATGGTGCCAAGGCTGACAGCTGGTTTGCTCATATTTCTGTGGAAGTGCCGGGAGAGAATACATCCAATGAATGGCTGGAGCCAGTGAATGATGAGGCTTATGGAAAGCTTTCGTAAGTATTTTATATTAGACTAAGAATATAGTAATCTAACAATAATAGAGCCTATGTCATATGTGAATATGATATAGGCTCTATTATTGCTTTTGAAATTCACAAGGTGTAAGGCTATATATTTCCTTGAAAGATTTTAATGTGTAAAATTTATGTATCTTTTATATCACATCAGCCTATTTAGTATCTTTTGTTGTGCGTGTATAAATCCATTCAAGTAAATACTCTTTAAAAATCTGAGCTTTATGAGGCTGTTTTTTTAAGTGTTTATTCTCGATTAAAAATAAATCTATTCCATCCCCCATTTCTTTTACCGGTTTGAAGATGACACCATCATTCATATCATTGAACATATTATAGTTCCATGCACAGGAAACATATTTTCCACAGCGAACCATATCACGTCTTTTGCTGGGATTCGTGATTTCAAGAAAAAAATCAAGTTCTAAATTATTGCTATATACAGCCTGTACTGCTCTGTTATAGTATTCTAAATCCATGCTTTTTCCAATAAATTTCGTATTTTTAAAGTCAGAAAGAGTGAGATTATCCATTTGTGCCAGGGGATGATTGCAACTCATATAAGATCCATAGTCAGCATGAAAAAGATGGGTATAATTATAGTTATAATAATCTGTTTCGTGAGATACGATAGCAAAATCACAACGAGATGAAAGTAGTTGCTTAATAGCAAATCCTTCGTTGGATTCTTCTATAGTCAAGATGAAGTCAGGGTATTTTTCATAAAAATTATCATAGAAGGAATTGGGAAATACTTGTGACACAGAATCTATGGTGTACACACAGATTCTTTTGTCTGCTAATTGTTCTAATTTTCCCTGATTAGAAATCTGATGATATTCTTTCAGTATTGTTTTTACATGTGTCTTGAGTTCTAAGGCAGCCAGCGTTGGTTCTACGCCGCTTTGCTTTCTAAAAAACAATTGTTTTCCAATAGTCTGTTCAAGGGAAGAAATCGCTTTACTGAGAGCTTGACGTGAAATACCAATTCGTTCGGCAGCCTTGGATAAATTTTTTTCTTCCAATACAATTATAAAATATGTCATATTATAATAGTTTAAATTAGATAAATTCATGTATGTCCCTCTTTTATTTACTATCTGCTGTTTTATGAATGATCGTTTTGAAATTGTTTTCTTCTATTGTAATCCAATTTTTGTTTGATGACCACTGAACTGTATCATTGAAATCTTGCTAAATAAGTTGTCTGAAATTCAATGACACAGCACACGGGTATTAATCTTAGAAAGCAACGGTTAATACAAATGCTTTTCTATTATCTTGTTTCTATTTTATTAGCAAGTTTCTCTAATTTTGATAGTTTTACTTCGAATGTCTCTGATATTTCCTGTAATTTTTGTAATCTGGTGCATATACATTGTTCATATTACTTACTTCATTAAGTACCGGTTCAGCCAGATAATCACCAAATGGATCACAGATAAAGCTGTCACCAATTGCTCAGTCAAACTCCAGATCTTTACTGCTAATTAAGCTTTCATATTCAGGTTCGAAATCCTGTTCTCTTAATAGACCATGAACACTCAGTACGAAAGAACCGGAATCAAACGCATAGGCTCTTGCAACACGATTTCCATCGCAGGCCGTAGGATCCAGGGTTGGGCTTACAGCCGTAGGACCTTTAAAAATCCAGTTATCCGGCCAGTTGGCGATATGAAATTCTTCACCTTGAAAAATTTGGGCGGCACGAATTGTGACTGTATGATGTTCCCAACAGCAGAGCATTCCAATACTTCCAATATTAGTATCATAAGAACTATTGTCACTACCGTCTCCTTCTCCCAGTATACACGTTCGTTGTAAGTAGGTTTAATTTTTCTGTGTCTTCCAAGAATTGTTCCTTCAGGGCCAAAAAGTATTTGCGTGTTGTAAAAAGTAAAAATGCCGCGTTCATCAGAAAGTTCGTTTACGCCCAATACACAATAAACTCCGGCATCACGACATGCCTGACAAAGACGGTCAGTATCTTCACTTGGAATAACAATGGAATTCCGAGTTGTAGTGTCACAGTAAATTCCTCTTGCAAGATAAATATAAATTAATAATATACAACAAATATTATGATGAAAAGAAAAAAATTTTTTACATTTCCGCAATTTGTGTGTTGCGGCACAATTGTATTGTAAAATGAAAGTTGCATTGATGAAAAAAATGAGATTCTTTTCAAAAACATGAACAAATGTAATAATAAAAATAGATTGAAGAATAAAAAGACTTGGTGAATATATATAATTTTGTTGCAAAATATGAAGAAAAAAAGGAGAAAGTTATGAAGGTTTCGGTATGCGGAAAAGGCG
>JAUNBT010000127.1 GCA_030526985.1 Lachnospiraceae bacterium
ATACTTGATATGGGAGGACAGGACTGCAAAGCAATTCATTGTGATGAGAAGGGAAAAGTAGTTTCATTTATGATGAATGATAAATGTGCAGCAGGAACCGGAAGAGGGATGGAAGTAATAGCTGACTTGCTGGGAGTACCTATTGAAGAAATAGGAACTCAGTCTTTTCTGGTGAAAGAAGATCCAAAGCCAATTACGAATCAGTGTGTTATTTTTGCAAAAACGGAGGTGGGACATTTGATGCGAGAAGGTTGGACAAAAGAAGAGGTTCTTGCAGCCTATTGTCAGGCCATGGCAGAAAGAGTTGCTCGTTTGCTGCAACGTAATGGGATGCAGGAAGATTTTGTTATCACAGGTGGCATTGCAAAAAACATTGGGGTTGTTTCTAGAATTGAAAGTTTATTACATGTAAAGGCAAAAAAAAGTAAGTACGACACACAAATTGCGGGAGCTTTAGGTGGAGCGGTTCTGGCTTATGAACTGCTGGAAAAAAGGAAAAAAAAGAATGGGGATTAAACAATGTTATCGAATTATGGGTATGAAGATGGTAGTGGTTCGTATTATATAGAAATAGACACGGATAAATGCTGTAATTGTGTTGAAAAGTCCTGTATTATGGCTTGTCCTGCTAAAATCTTTGAAATTTATCTGGATGATTATGACGATGAGGTTGTAAGAATTCGGGAAGAGGCTAGAAATAAATTAAAACAGAAATGTATCATCTGTAAAAATCAAGATAACGATACAGAAGAAAAATTTGAATTAAGATGTATAAAGAGCTGTCATTACCAGGCGATAAAACATACCTGGTGAGGAAGTTTTCTTTGGTGATTAAGGTATTTATTCTGATTGTGAAATTGTATGTATATGAAAATTCACAACCAGGTGTGCAACCATATAATGTATACTTTAGAAAAAGGAGGAACGCGTATTATGAAAACAACAATAGCAATCGATAATGAATATATCGAAAGCTGGAAAAAGGAAGGAAAGAAGATTGTTGGTACAGTCTGCTGCCATATTCCGGAGGAAATTATTCATGCTGCCGGAATGCTTCCCATCCGAATCAGAGGAACGGAATGTACAGATGACAGAGATGGAGAGTTATGGATGACTGGATATACCTGTGGATTTTGTAGAGCTTGTCTGCAAAATCTTATAGGAGGTAAATACGATTTTCTGGATGGGATTGTAGTGTCGGATGGATGCATGTTCGTACAGAGATTATATGATAATTGGGCAGCTATAGGTAAAACAGATTGTAAATTGAATATCAATATTCCGCGTAATCATGACCAATTGGCGGTAAATTATTTTGTTGATGAATTAAAAATCTTAAAAGCAGAGATGGAAAAGCTTTCTGGTCATGAAATCACAGAGGAAGCATTGAATGCATCCATTGATTTATATAATGAAACACGGGCTTTGACACGTGAATTGTATTCTCTGACGAAAGGAAAAACACCGGTTGTGAGTGGTACAGAGACTTTGCAGTGGACAATAAAAGCAATGTCTATGCCAAAAGAGATTTATAATAGGGAATTAAGAACATTTATTGATGAGGCAAAGAACAGGGAACCTATTAAGAACTATGGGGCAAGACTTATGATGATTGGTTCTGCAGTGGATGATCCGGAATATGTACGTATTTTTGAAGAACATGGTGGATTAATGGTTACTGATTACAATTGTTTTGGAACACGATACCTGTGGCATGATGTAAGCAGAAAAAATGGAGAAAGTCCATTGGAGTCTATTGCACGTTCCTATCTGGAAAAATTAACGTGTCCTAGGATGACGGACCTTCATGATGAGATGTATGAAGATATGCTAAGCCTTGCAAAAGAGTATGATGTAGATGGTATTGTTTATGTCCGATTGAAAAACTGCTGTTTATGGGGTGGAGAAAGCCTCTTCTTCTATGACAAATTTGAAAAAGAGGGTTATAAAATGATGACTCTTGAAAAAGAAGAAATTACAACAAATGCCGGTCAGGTTGGTGTTAGAGCAGAAGCTTTTGTTGAAATGCTTGAAGGAGGAAAAGAGTGATGAGTGAGAATATGAATAATGAAATTCCTAATATTGATTTACTCCCAGACGTACATAAAGAAGTCGTAAAAATGTATAACTATATGAAAAATAAACATCCGGATCGTTTGTGGATGGCACAACTGCAGATGGATCATTGGGATGATATCTGTACTGCTCATGAGAGAGGAAAAAAATTAATCCTTACAAGTACCAATACGCCGGCAGAATTGATTTATGCTTTTGACGCTGTTCCATTTGTACCTGAGACATTGATTATGCGTTATGCCGGATCGGATAAAACTTTCAAGTATTTAGATCTTGCTGATCAGTATGTCAGTCACCAGCTTTGTTCCATCAACAGAGGTCAGATTGGATATTATTTGTCCGGCGATTTAAAAATGAAACCGGATGCTGTTTTGGCAACTGTAACTCCGTGTGATTCATCCCGTGTGGCATATACAGCAGCTGCAAAAATTCTTGACGTTCCAAGTTTTTGCCTGGATACACCTTATCGACAAGATGAAAGAGGTTATCGTTATCTTGGAGAACAGATTAAAGAAGCATGTAAATTTCTTGAAGAGGTTACTGGAAATAAACTTGATTGGGATCGTTTTAAAGAAATTATTGAACGTGGAAATCAGGCAGCCAGACTTCTTACAGCTTGTTCAAAACTGCGTCAGATTACACCTTGTCCACTTCCGGGAAGTCTTCTGGTTTTGAATGAAATGGTTGGAGGAATGATGGGAAGTCAGGGTGCAATCAACTATCTGCAGGCAGAGTATGATTATGGTGTGGCCAATTTAAAAGCAGGACGTGGAGTTACACCTGGACCGGAAGAATTTCGAGTAATCTGGGTGCAGAATATGTTATGGAATAATGCCGGAATTGTTGGATGGATGGAAAAAGAATTTAATGCAGTTTTGGTAATGGATGGATTTGGATACGAAGGTTATCAGGTAATCGATACCTCTTCAGAAGAAAATATTTTTATTGGATTAGGACAACGTACATTGAATTCTCCTATGGTGCATGGTGCATCCGGACCGGCTGAACCTTGGATCCAGATGGTAGATCGCATGATTGATGAGTATAAAGTAAATGTTTCTATGTTTGCGGGACATGTGGGATGTAAGCATACTTGGGCAGCCAGCAAACTTGTCAAAGATTATATATATGAGAAATATGGCTTGCCGACGCTCACTTTTGATGAAGACGGTATCGATATTCGCTATCAAACTGCAGATCAAATTAAAGCGGTGATAACAGAATATATGGAAACATTAAAAGGGAATAAAAAGAAGTAAAACTAAACAAACGTATCACCTATGTGGTACGAGGAGGACATCTATGGAAAAAGGAAAAACAATTGCGGTCACAGGAAAAGGTGGTGCCGGGAAATCAATTATCGCTTCCTTAATGATTTCACAACTTGCAAAACAATATCCTAATGAGATACTTGCGATTGATGCAGATTCTGCAATGAGCTTACCTTATACACTAGGAATTGATGTTGATCAGAGCGGGACTATAACTGCCATGCGTAGAGCAATTGTAGGATATAGTGATGTGAAGAAAAAAATGAACAATAAGCCTATGCGGGAAGTAATCCGGGAGGTAGTACACAAAGGAGATGGATTCGACCTTTTGCTTATGGGACGACCAGAGGAACCGGGATGCTATTGTGCAGTAAATGACCTTTTACGGCATGGAATGGATATGTTGGTTCAGGATTATAAGATTTCTATTGTAGATGGAGCAGCAGGACCAGAGCAGATTAATCGAAGAGTGTTAAAAGATGTAGACACATTGTTGGTTGTGTCGGATATGTCTGCCAGAAGTTTGGAGACAGCTCGCGGGATTGTTGAAATTGCATTGGCAAATGAAAATGGAATCAGTGTCCGTAAGGCAGGTCTTGTATTGAATAGAGTCAGGGACGATGAACCTTTGCATGAACTAGTAGAGAAGGTTGGAGTGCCGGTAATAGGAAAAATTCCTGAAGATGGAATTCTTAATAAATATGACAGAGAAGGAAAAACTCTTCGGGAATTGCCGGAAGATGTACCAAGTGTTAAGGCGGTACAACAGATTCTGCAAACGATAATAAATGATTAACGGGAACTATTTATGCATAATAATGGGAGGTTTTTAAATGAGTAAAGTCAAAACAATGAACGAAGCATTAGATTTAATTCAGGATGGTGCAGTAGTAGCAGCAACAGGGTTTGTCCTTTGGGGACTGGCAGATGAAGTATTTAAAGGTGTGGAAGATCGTTTTTTGGAGACAGGTCATCCGAATAATCTGACTTGTGTTTATACAGGAAGTGCAGGGCTGAAAGGAAGCGGTTTTGACAGATGGGCTCATGATGGCCTGATTGGAAAGGTTATTATGGGACACACTGGTCTGAATCCAAATATGCCGGAATATATTAATGCAAATAAATGCCAGGCATATAACCTTCCGATGGGTGTTGTTCAGAATATGTATAGAGCAGCATTACTGAATAGAAAGGGATTTTTAAGTAAAATTGGACTTAAGACATTTGTTGATCCACGATTGGATGGTGGAAAAATGAATGATGTAACAACAGAGGATATTGTAAAATTAATAGAATTTGAGGGTGAGGAATGGTTATATTATCCGGTGCCGGAATTTGATGTTGCAATTATTCGTGGAACCACTGCAGATGAAAATGGAAATATTTCTGTAGAAGATGAATGTGGACCTATGAATATGCGTGATTTGGCTATGGGTGTGAAAGCGCGTGGTGGAAAAGTGATAGTTCAGGTGAAAAATCTTTCTGGTAGTAAGATCCCTGGAGCAGATATAGAAATTCCAAGTGTATTTGTAGATGCAGTTGTTGTATCGCAGGAACCGGAGACTTACCATAGAATGACAAGTAAGATTTATTATAATGCAGCCCGCACAGGAAAGATTGATATACCTGTAGATTCTATGGAGGCACTTCCACTTGATGTTCGGACAGTCATTGCTCGTAGATGTGCGATGGAACTTCAACCGGAGTCAATTGTTAATCTTGGAATTGGTATTCCGACTTTAGTTGCGGCTGTTGCAGGGGAAGAGGGATTTAGTGACGATCTGATTATGAGTGCAGAAGATGGTATGCTTGGTGGAATTCCAGGAACAGGTGACACCTTTGGATGTGCGGTAAATACTATGGGAATGCTTTCAATGGCATACAATTTTGATCTTTATGATGGCGGTAATCTGAATATGGCAGTTGAAGGTCTTGCAGAATGTGATGCAAAAGGAAATATTAATGTTGGAAAGTTCGGAACGATGATGCCCGGTTGTGGTGGATTCATTGATGTAACTCAGCCGACGCCTTTGGTTATCTTTGCTGGAACCTTTACTGCAGGTGGTGCAAGTTACGAAGTAGGCGAAGGAAAACTTACAATTATCAAGGAAGGAAGGTCTAAAAAATTCCGTGAAAATGTACAGCAAGTTACCTTTAGTGCCGAGTATGCAGCAGAAAGTGGACAAAAAGTACTTTATGTTACAGAAAGAGCAGTTCTTCGTCTTACAAAAGAAGGTGTTGTATTGGAAGAGATTGCTCCGGGAGTAGATTTACAAAAAGATATCTTGGATCAGATGGACTTTGAGCCTATTGTATCAGAAAATCTGAAATTAATGGATGAAAGAATCTTTACAGAAGGTAAAATGGGATTTTCTATAAAATAAATAAGTGAATCATTCCCGGAAATTCTTTAAAATAGAAGGTTCCGGGAATGATTTTTAAGTGAGGAGGAAATGCAAATGGAATTAAGTAAAACAAATTATGTGATTCAGGATGGAATTGCTGTTATTACAATGAACTATATGAATAACTTAAATGCAATTGATGAACAGATGGCAGATGAATTACTTTTTTTATTTGAACAGGCGGAGAAAGACGAACAGGTAAAAGTGGTTGTACTAGAAGGGTTTCAAAAAGCATTTTCCGCAGGAGGAGATATTGGATTTTTTTATGACCAGGTGCAGGCAGGTGGAGAAATAAGTCTCGATGGCTTAATTGCACGAGTAGGAATGCTTGCAGATAATATGAAAAAGATGAGTAAACTCATTATTACATCCGTCAGTAGCGTAGCTGCAGGTGCCGGTGTCAGCCTGGCTTTAGGTGGAGATTTTTTGATCTGTACAGAAAATGCAAAATTCATTCTTGCTTTTGTAAATCTGGGATTAGTGCCGGATACGGGAGCAGCTTACTTATTGTCAAAGAGCATAGGAGCAGCAAAAGCCTTTGAATTGTCAGTAACCGGACGACCGATGACTGCCGGGGAAGCAAAAGATATGGGCCTGGCTTATGATGTGGTGGCAAAGGAAGATTTGAAAGAAACAGTAATGAAATTAGCCAAAAAGTTGTGCAACGGTCCACTAACTGCTTATAAGAATATTAAAAAACAAATATATGAAGCATCATTTGCTGACTACCGCAACTGGTTGGAACAGGTGGAAGCTCCTACTCAGCGAGAATGTGCACTGACAAAAGATTTCGAAGAGGGTGTAAAAGCTTTTATGGAAAAAAGAAAACCTGAGTTTTCAGGGAGGTAAAGATGTGTCTTTCAAAAGTATATATTGTCAAATCAGGAATTCAGGAAATGATTTCGGAAAGTGTATGCAATGTAGTTCGGAAGAATAGAGAGATTACTCTATACGATATTATTGGACAGACAACAATTGTAAGAGGTGAAATCTGCAGTGTTGATTTATTGAAAAATAAGATAATAATTGAAGAAGATAAAGATGATTTCTAATAAAATAATTGTGTTTGAATAGGATAGAAAATGACTAAAATAAAAAATGTTGTTATTGTAAGTGCATGTCGTACAGCAATCGGAAAATTTCAGGGACAATTTAAAAATGTATCGGCTAGAGAACTGGCTGTGACTGTTGGAAAAGAAACGGTTCAGCGTGCTGGAATCGATGTAAAATGTATCGATGAAATAGTTATGGGAGAGTGTTATCCACATATGCAGGGATCGCTCCCGGCAAGACAGGTTTCCATACGAATAGGATTGGATGAAAAAAGTAACGCAGTCACAGTAAATCAGAATTGTGCATCTGCAATGCGTGCATTGGAAATTGCGTGTAATGATATTCAGCTTGGAAAAACAGATGTAGGATTGGTAATTGGAACTGAGAATATGACACAGGCACCATTTATGCTGCCAAAAGCAAGAATGGGTTATAGAATGGGAGATATTCCAACAGGAGGAGCAGCACAATTATATGATAGTCTGATACATGATGCACTCTATGATGATCTTGTACCGGGACATATGGGAGTCACAGCAGACAATGTGGCTAAACTTTGTAATATTTCAAGAAAAGCATGTGATGAGCTGGCTGTCCGTAGTCATAATCGTGCTTGTGCCGCTATTGATGCCGGAATATTTAAAGATGAAATTGTTCCGGTAGTCATACATGATAAGAGAAAAGGAGATATTATTATCGATACGGACGAGCATCCAATTCGTGACTGCAGTTATGAAAAAATATCAAAAATTAAACCAGTCTTTTCAAGCGATGGAGTAACTACTGCAGCCAATTCCTCCGGTATAAATGATGCAGCTGCAGCTGTAATAGTGATGTCTGAGGAAAAAGCAGAAGAACTGGGAATTAAGCCAATGGCAAAAATGCTTAATATTTGTGGAGCCGGTGTAGCCCCACAATATATGGGCATAGGTCCGGCTTATGCCATTCCTAAATGTCTGGGAGGTGCAGGAATCTCTTTTGAAGAGGTTGATTACTGGGAAATCAATGAAGCATTTGCAGCACAGTTTCTTGGTGTAGAAAGAAAGCTGGAATTAGATCAGGGCTGGAAACTGAATATGGATAAAGTAAATAGAAATGGATCCGGCATTGCCCTAGGTCATCCAATCGGATGTACTGGATTGCGTATCATAGTAAGTATGTTGTATGAAATGAAACGAAATGGTGATACCATAGGCTGCTCTTCTCTATGTGTTGGGGGAGGTCCTGCTATGGCATCTCTTTGGAGTTCTGATTTAAGCTAGCAGCCTTTGCCTTTGCATTTTTCTGCCTTTTTGTTGACAATTCAATCATGTTAGCATTAAAATAAAAGTAAATTATGTCTATGGATGATGAACAGAAAGGAATGCCGGGATGATTGCAGAGGATGAACTAAAACTAGCCAGAGAGCGGTTTAATGTTATTTTTCAAAATACAACAGTAAGCGTATGGGATTATATCTTCGAAACAAGACAGATTATCCAGCCTGTTCGTTCGCAGGAGCTTCACGGTTTTGAAGAAATTGTAGAGGATGTGCCGGATAGCTTGATTGAAAGTGGGTATGTTCATCCGGAATCAGCCGAAGCTTTCCGTCAGATGTATGATCGAATGTTCGCCGGAGAACCCCATGTAGAGGGTATATTCCGGGTACAGACGGCAGACAGGAATGGATATTGGTATGAACATATCCGATATAATGTTTTAACGGATGAGAATGGAATGTCTTATGCTGCAGTCGGTATGTCTACGGATGTCACAAAGGAAGTCGAGCTTCAAAAAAAGGCAGACAGCGATCCCATTACAGGACTGTTAAACCACAGAGCATTTTCAGAACAGGCTGAGATGATATTGAATCAGAAAGGGGACTATGCTCCTTTTATGGTTTTGATTGATTTAGATCGTTTTAAAAGTATTAATGACAATTTTGGGCATGCAGTGGGAGACCAGATGCTGTGTTATACAGGCAGTTGTATTGCGGATATTATAAAAGCCAATGGTCAAAAGGCGATTATTGCCCGGGCAGGCGGAGATGAATTTGCTATACTGTTTTATGACTGTGAAAAAAAACAGGTAGAAAAGTTTGCAGAAGAGCTGCTTGAAAGGCTTGCCAGACCTTCCTTAGAAGAGATTCGTCTGTCTGCCAGTATCGGAATTGCTTCTTTTCCCAAAGATGGAGAGACATTTGAAAAATTAGGGGAAGCTGCAGATCGGATATTATACTATGTAAAACGCCATGGAAAAAGAAATT
>JAUNBT010000522.1 GCA_030526985.1 Lachnospiraceae bacterium
GTTATCCTTCACAACTGCCTGGTCGCCGCCTCGTCCGAGCGCCAATTCAATCGCCACTCTTGAGAAATCATAGTTCTGATTGTAACTGGTTCCATTGACACCGATACCGATACTCAGCGTTACGCTCATATCGTTTCCGATGTTGACGGTCTTCACTTCTTCCAGAAGAGAGAACCGGTTGGATTCCAGCTCTTCCAGTGATTTATATTTTAAAATAACAAAGTATTTGTCTTTTTCGATTTTCTTCGTGATACCATCCAGATTTGTGATATATTTACTGATCTTACGATCAATCAATGCCACAAGGAGTGAACGTCTCACTTCCTCTACGCTCTCCAGCGCCTCTTCATAATTATCCAGATAAATCAATCCGGCAACCATCTGCTCCTGCTGATTCTGGCGGATATAATAGTTCAGTTCGGTCGTGTCGAACAGATATAATGCGATCAGATAGTTATTTTCCTGCGGAATCTCCACAATCTCAATCTCATCATTGATATTATCCATGTATAGTTTGTGCATCTGCGCACGATAATCACTTCCATTATAGAACACATCTATACTGGTCTCATCTTTCTTATCCGGCAGGACATTCGAATCCAGTTCCGGAATCAGACATGCAATATTCTTCCTGTAATTTGCCTCTTTGCCTGTCACATCACAAAATGCATCGTTCATCCACATAATGCGGCCATCGGAATCCAGCACCGCATACGGTATGGAAAAATGCTTGAGCATCTGTTTCTGTATCTGTGCATACTGCGATGCGAATGCAATCATCTCTTTCATGATATAAGGACGATATCCAAGCATCAGAACCAGCAGCAGCACGATATATACTGCTAAAAAAACTGATACGATCAGGCCTGCTTTCGCACTTGTCATATAGACAATGATATTCATTGCAAGGAGAAAGACAGCGAGTATGACCGGCCATTGCATATATGACTGCAGTTTTCCGCTGTGCTTAATTTTCCTTTTTTTATTCATGATTTCCTCCATGAAGCTTCAAACGTGTTACTTTTTTAGTATAGCATTAATTCCTCTATTCTGCAATTTAGAAAATACCAAAGATCTTTTCCCTGAATGAAGCGTAGATTTTATCATAATCCGTATAGGAAATATTGTTCCCTTTAAATACTTCTGCCCACTTTTTACAGATTCCGTCACATACCTGCTTTGCATCTGCATGTTCCGTTTTCAAAATCGCCGGAAATACATAATAGATCATGAACAGATTCATATCACCCTGCACGCCTGACTGCAGTTTTCCATTCTTTCTTGCAAAGGTCATCTGGACTTCTTTCGTAACAATTTCTCCGATTTCTTCCGATGCCTTTTCCTTATCCCCTGCTGCTTCTACATAAGATGTCATCTCCTGCATATAATGCCCGTATTTCTGTTCAAACAATTCAAACTGCTCTTCATATTTTCTATTTTTTCAGATGCTTCATCATCTCGTCTTTATGATCAAAAATCTCTTTTATTCCTTCCAGCATGTTCTGTCCTCCTTTTGCACTCTGGCGTTGCCTCTATAGTAACATATTCCCACCGAAACAGTAAAGAGTGCCGGCATAGCCGACACTCTCAGT
>JAUNBT010000006.1:0-5378 GCA_030526985.1 Lachnospiraceae bacterium
ACGATTAAAAAGACGGAATACGAGATAAAAAGCCAGGAAGCGAAGATTAAATCTTTAGAGAAAGCGACAAAAAATTCTGTCGTAAAAAGTGAGATGGACGGTATTGTAAAATCTATTGATCAGACAGCTCTTACCGGTACGACTAGTGATGAGGATACCGGAAGCGAGGAAAGTGTGCTGATGTCGATTCTTGCAATCGGGGATTACCGGGTTAAGGCTACGGTCAATGAGACGAATATTTACAGTATTGAAGAGGGAACTCCTGTGATTATCCGTTCCAGAGTGGATTCCGAGCAGACATGGAGTGGTACAATTACAACATTGGATTCTAATCCTGAAACAGAGTCAGACACTGAATCGGATTATTCTTACGATTATTCGGATTCCGGGGATTCCGATGGCACGACGACTTCGTCTAATTATCCATTTTATATTCAATTGGATAATTCGGATGGATTGATTTTAGGACAGCATGTCTATGTGGAACCGGATAATGGGCAGGATGAAGAAAAAGACGGAATCTGGCTGGATTCTTATTATATCGTGCAGGAAGACGAAAGCAGTTATGTATGGGCGGAGAGCAGAACTGGACGATTGGAAAAACGAACGGTTACTCTCGGAGAATACGATGAAGAATTAGATAAATATGAGATCACAGATGGTCTTACTGAAGACGATTATATTGCCTTCCCGACAGATACTTTGGAAGAGGGTATGAGCACAACTAGAGATATCGCAGAGGCTTCCGAAGCGGATACTTCTGTTGAGGCAGAGGATTCCACTGGAATTATTCCAGAGGAAGATATGGATACCTATGAAGAGGGTGATGTAGAGGATACTGGCGGAGACGAAGAAATATTTGATGACTCGGAGGAAATATTAGATGAGGATGAAAGTGGTTCTCTAGACGAATTGGAAGATGAGTCGGATAGTTTAGATATTATAGAAGATGGGTCGGAAGAACCGGTCAATGAGGATGGTTCTGTCGGTAGTCTGGATAGTCAGATGGAGGTGCTTGCATGATTTTAGAATTAAGGCACATATATAAAGACTATATTCAGGATAAGCTGATCGTGCCTGTTTTAAAAGACATTAATTTAAGTGTGTCAGAAGGAGAATATCTGGCAATCATGGGACCTTCCGGATCGGGAAAAACGACAATGATGAATCTGATTGGATGTTTGGACCGGCCAACAAAAGGAGATTATCTTTTGGAAGGCGAGGATGTCTCAAAATATAAAGACAGAGAATTATCGGATGTCCGGCTTCACAGCATTGGATTTGTTTTTCAGAACTTCAATCTGCTGCCAAGGCAGAGTGCTCTTGACAACGTAGCTCTTCCGCTAAGCTATGCGGGAGTCGGAGTTCAGGAAAGGAAAAGAATTGCCAAAGAAGCATTAGAGAGAGTCGGCTTGGGCGAAAGAATTCATTTTATGCCAAATCAGCTTTCCGGTGGACAAAAGCAGAGAGTCTCCATTGCCAGAGCTCTTGTGAATAAACCAAAGATTCTTTTGGCAGATGAGCCAACCGGAGCTTTAGACTCCAAATCAGGTCAGGCCGTTATGGAGCTTTTCCAACAGCTCAATGAAGACGGAGTGACGATTATTATGATTACTCATAATGAAGAAATCGCAGAATTTGCAAAACGGATTATTTATATTTTTGACGGTGAGATAACAAAAGAAAGAAGACTGGAGGGAAATAAAGAATGAAGAAACGGACAATTATTATTTCCTGTATAGGTGCGGCCGTTCTTCTTGCAGGAGGCACTGCTTTTGGAATAAACCGTTATCAGTATTCTAAAAATGTTGTAGATGTTGTTCCAGTAGAACTTTTAAGCTCTGACTGGGGAATGGATTCAGAGGGAAGCAGTGGAACGGTAACAAACAGTATGAGCCAGGAAGTTGCGCCGGATGAAGAGTTAGATGTAAAAAAGATTTATGTGGAAGAAGGACAGACAGTTAAGATTGGCGATAAACTTTTGGCCTATGACATGGCAGAAAAGAAGCTGGATTTAGAGCTTAAGGGTTATGATGTCAAACAGATTGAGTTTTCCATTACAAAAGCGGAAAAAGAACTGTCGAATCTAAAAAAGGGAATTGTCTCAGATGGAAGTTCAAGCAGTTCTGATAACTCAGTTGGAAGAAGAGACCCTCTTCTTGCCTCTTTGTTTTTAAGAAGTGCAGAAACGACAACACAGGCAGCTTCAGAATCAACGACAGCGGCAACAACGGAAGCAACAACTATGGAAGACGAATCGCCTGCAACAACAACAGCTACAGATGGGACGACAGCTACCACGCAGCAGCCATCTTCTACAACAACAACCGAGGAGGAGACAAAAGCGACAGCTTATTCTTCTTTAACTTCAGACAGCAAGGCATATAAAGGAGATGGCACGGAGGAATCTCCTTACCGGTTCCTTTGCACCAGTGACTGTAAGATCAAAGGTTCTTTTATCAATATGATTCGTGGCTATAATGGAAGCGGAACGAAAAAGACAGGCGACAGTCTGGTTGTTATTTTGGAAGTGAGAAAAGGAAATAAGACTAGTGGAAGCCTGATTAAGAGTCTGACCCTTTATGGTGATCAGGAGACGAAGAAGAATAAGAACAGTTCCTGGACTTTGGATTCTTATATCAGCGGCGAGGAAGATGATGATACAACAACGTCAACTTCTGATTCGACGACGAGTACTTCTAGTGGAACGAGTAGTAGCACGAGCAGCGGGACTTCCGGAGGTACGGATATCACATATACAAAGTCTGAAATCAATGATATGATTAAAGAAAAAGAGACGGACCTTGCTGATTTGAAACTGGATTTGAAAGAAGCACAGTTAGAATATGATACCTTGGAAAAGGAAGTAAAAGATGGTACTGTAACCGCTGTCATTGATGGAATCGTAAAAGAAGTGAGAGATCCGGAAGAAGCGGCGGCAGATGGCTCTGCAGTAATCACTGTTTCTAGTGAGGGAGGACTCTACGTAAAAGGTGCGGTAGATGAATTCAGTTATAGCAGTTTATCCGCAGGTTCTACGATTACAGCATCTTCCTGGGATACGGGAAATGTTTTTGAAGCAAAGGTGATTGAAGTTTCTTCGTATCCGGTTACGAACAGTAGTTATTATTATACCGGTACAGGAAATCCTAATGTCTCCTATTACCCATTTACTGCTTTGATTGAGGAGGAATCCAGTGAAGTCAGCAGCGGAGAATCTGTTACAATTAATTTTAATAATCAGGGTGCATCGGCAGAAACAGTAGACGATGAGGGAGATGGAACTTCTGCAACACTCTATATTCCATTAGCTTATGTGAGAACAGAAAATAATCAGAGCTACGTATATGTCCGGGGCAGTGATAAGAAACTGGAAAAACGCTATGTGACAACAGGACAATCGTTATATAACTATGTGATTGAGATAAAACAAGGTTTGACGATTGAAGACTATGTGGCATTTCCTTATGGAACTACCATAAAAGATGGGGCCAAGACGAAAATCTCGGAAGATGACTCCGATATTGTTTACTAGGAGGTTAGATTTATGCTTGAAAATATACGCCTGGCCTTTCAGGGAATCTGGTCCCATAAGATGCGGTCATTTTTAACCATGCTGGGTATCATTATTGGTATTGCGGCAATTATATCTATTGTATCAACGATCAAAGGAACCAATGAACAGATTAAGAAGAATCTGATTGGTTCTGGTAATAATACAGTGGAAGTGACGCTTCAGGAAAGCGGAAGTGCTTATGATATGGAGTATGGCGGAATTCCCCAGGGAGTTCCGGTATTAGATGAGGAAACCAGAAAGGATATACTTGACGTTGATAATGTGGAGGATGCAGCACTCTACAATTATCGCGATATCAGTGATGGAATCTACTATCAGAGCCAGTCACTGACATCAGGAAAAATATATGGAACCGATGAAAATTACTTTAGTACCTGTGGTTATCAGGTAAAAAGCGGACGCCTGTTTGTAGACCGGGATTTTGAGAATTACCGCAAAGTAGTTATCCTTGATACAGATGCAGCAAGAAATTTATTTCAGGATAAGGATCCCATAGGTCAGACCATAGAGATTAAGGGAGAACCCTTTACCGTTATTGGTCTTGTGGAAGAGACAGGTAATTATGAGATTGTGATTAATTCTGTGGAAGAATATTATAACTATATGACGGATTCTAGTGGAGGCGTTTTCATTCCGGCGACGACCTGGCCGATTATATATCGTTATGATGAACCACAGTGTGTGGTAGCAAGAGCTGCAACGACGGAGGATATGAATGATGTAGGACAGGCTGTTGCAAAGATTTTAAATAATAATCTTACGACAGAGAATGACAGCTTAAAATATACGGCTGCGGACGCATTAGAGCGGGCACAGGATATTCAGGATTTAAGTTCCACTACGAATCAGCAGTTGATTTGGATTGCGAGTATCTCCCTGTTAGTTGGTGGAATCGGTGTTATGAATATTATGCTGGTATCTGTACCAGTGAAATCGGTCTGAAAAAGGCAATTGGAGCAAGAAATGAGACGATTCTTTATCAGTTCCTTACGGAAGCAGTTGTGCTGACCAGTTTAGGAGGAATTGTGGGAGTAATCGTTGGAATTGTGTTAGCACAGGTAATCTCCAAGATATCGAGTGCACCTGTGGCAATTAGTATTCCGGCCATTATTGTATCTGTTCTATTTTCCATGCTGATTGGAATTGTTTTTGGACTTTTACCATCTGTAAAGGCGTCAAAATTGAATCCGATTGATGCATTGAGACATGAATAATTTAGTAAAATAATAGAATAATTTTGAATATAATGGGAATTATAAAAGAAGAGACGTGTTAGAAAGGTGAAAAACTTTTTTAGTCTGTCTCTTCTTTTTTTAGTTAAATGTAATGAAAATTTAATAATTTATTATAAACTTTGCATAAAAATAGTAACATTCGGCATAGAATGTATAAGAAGTAATGAATAAAAAAAGGCTGATTTTAAAAAAATCAGGAAAAAACCAAACTTGACCTGAATGGATAAGTTCCCTATAATGAATTTGTCTGAGCCAAATGTTACAAATGGAAACAGTTGGGAAATGCACAGGTCATTTCATTGGTAGATGTGCAGAGGTGATGATATGAAAGTAACAAAGAAACATATTTATGCAGCAGGTTTTGTGGCAGCAGCATTGTGGCTGTGGGTCGTCTGTCTTTTTGTGACACAAAGTAGTAAGAAGACAGTTGCAGCCAACACGATGCCTCTTTACGAAGCCAGCAAAGTAGTGACGGAAAGCCAGATTTACACAATATCCCACGAAGATGTAAAAGAGGCGATTCCGAAGCTGGAACAACAGGTCAACGAGGATATGGCACGAGACGC
>JAUNBT010000006.1:5388-25761 GCA_030526985.1 Lachnospiraceae bacterium
AATTCGAACAGCAAATGAAGATGCAATAGAAGAAGCAGTTCTTGTTCAGAACAATATTACCAAGCTCAGTACGAAAGAATATAATATTTTAGCAAGAATTGTAGAAGCGGAAGCCACAGACAAAGATAAAAAAAGTAAGATTCTTGTGGCAAATGTGGTTTTAAACAGGGTAAGGAGTGAGGAATTTCCAGATACGGTAGAGGGAGTCGTCTTCCAAAACGTGAATGGAGCCGTCCAGTTTTCTCCGGTGGCAGATGGGCGTTATTATTCCGTACCAATTAAAGATTCTACATTAGAAAGTGTGGACAGGGCCTTGGCCGGAGAAGATTACTCAGAGGGAGCCCTATATTTTGTAGAAAGGGATCTTGCTGATTCTGACAATGTGAATTGGTTCGACCGGTCCCTTACCCGTTTATTCGAATATGAAGGGCATGAGTTTTATAAGTAAATGGTATAAGACATTTTTCTTAATTTTCAACAGCCTCTTGTCCTGCAAATAAAAATGTGCTATAATTTTTTTACAATTTGTCGCTTTAACAGGACAGAGAATGAGAAAAGCTTGCAAGAGTAAGCTTAATATGAGTAAGAAAGGTGTTAACCGATGGAACTGATTTATAAGAGTACCCGCAATGACAATGAGACAGCAACTGCCTCCCAGGCTATTTTACATGGACTTGCCCAGGAAGGTGGCTTATATGTACCTTCGTTTATTCCAAAGCTTGATATTTCTTTTGAAGTATTAGCTGATAAGACGTATCAGGAGACAGCTTATGAAGTAATGAAGCTCTTCCTGACTGATTTTACAGAGGAAGAATTAAAGCATTGTATCGACAGTGCCTACGATTCCAAGTTTGACTGTAAGGAGATTGCTCCAATTAAAAAAGCAGAGGGAGCGAATTATTTAGAATTATTTCATGGTGCAACGATTGCATTTAAAGATATGGCACTGTCTATTCTGCCCCATCTTCTGACAACTTCAGCGAAGAAGAATCAGGTTAAGAATGAGATTGTTATATTAACGGCCACATCTGGAGATACGGGAAAGGCAGCATTGGCAGGCTTTGCCGATGTACCCGGAACGAAAATTATCGTATTCTATCCGAAGAACGGAGTGAGTCCGATTCAGGAGAAACAGATGGTGACCCAGAAAGGGAATAACACATATGTCATTGGCATCAAGGGAAACTTTGATGATGCGCAGACAGGTGTGAAGAAGATGTTTTCTGATGGAGAATTTGCCAAAGTTCTAGATCAGGCTGGATATCAGTTTTCTTCTGCAAACTCCATTAATATTGGCCGTTTAGTACCGCAGATTGTATATTATGTATACTCTTACGGTGTGCTGTTGAAGAATGGAGAAGTAAAGAACGGGGAACCGATGAATGTGGTTGTACCGACTGGTAATTTTGGCAACATTTTAGCTGCCTACTATGCAAAACAGATGGGTGTGCCGATTAACAAACTGATTTGTGCTTCTAATGAGAATAAAGTATTATTTGATTTCTTAAGCAGTGGATGCTATGATAGAAACAGAGAATTTGTATTGACTTCTTCCCCATCCATGGATATTTTGATTTCTTCGAACTTAGAGAGATTGATTTATAAGTTGGCTGGAAGTGAGGCAGACAAGAATCTTGAATTTATGAACGCACTGTCACAGACAGGTGTATATCAGATTACAGATAAGATGCGGGAAGGTCTTTCCGATTTTTGGGGAGGATTTGCCACAGAAGAAGAGACTGCAGCAATGATTAAAGAGCTTTATGAAAAGGCGGGATATATCATTGATACTCACACGGCAGTAGCGGCCAAAGTTTATCAGAAGTATTTAGAAGAGACAAAGGATAATACTCCGACATTGATTGCTTCTACAGCCAGTCCTTACAAGTTTACCAGAAGCGTTATGAATGCCATTGATTTGGCCTATGATGCAAAAGGAGATTTCGAATTAGTGGACGAGCTTAACCGTCTCTCAAAAGTTCCGGTTCCGAATGCCATTGAAGAAATCCGGACAGCACCGGTACTTCATAAGACAGTCTGTGATACAGATAAGATGAGAGAAGAAGTAGAAAAGATTTTAGGAATCAAAATATAAAAGATTGAATTTAAAAGAAGTAGGGCGAAGGCGTTCTGTATGATAATAATACAGAGCGTCTTTTTTTGTTTTATATGAAGTGTTCAAACAGGATACTCCGAAACAAGCAGTAGAAAACCACATTCTATTTTAATAGATACACGAAAGGAGAGATTCATATGTATGAATTAATGGATCACACAGAAGTAATTAACAGGCTTTTAGCCAGATATGGGGTAAAGTTTGGTATTTACAAGAATCAGGTTTTTAAAGAGCAGCTTTTTCCTTTTGATGCAATTCCCCGTATTATTCCCAAGGTTGAGTTTGATTACCTTGAGAAAGGACTGAAACAGCGGGTAGATGCACTAAATCAGTTTATTTTAGATATTTACGGAAAGAAAAAGATTTTAAAGGATAAGGTGATTCCAGAGGATTTTATCTATTCCTCTCCTGGCTATCTGCCGGAATGTGAGGGGATTGTTCCTCCTAGGGGAATCTACAGCCACATTTCAGGAATTGATTTAGTGCAGGGAAAGGATCAGACCTGGTATATATTAGAGGATAATCTTAGAGTGCCGTCCGGTGCTTCTTATCCAATGATTGCCCGGAATTTGTGCCGGCGGGCAGATCCGGAGATTTTCCGGAGATTTCATATTGAAGATAATCGAAATTATGCGACCATTTTAAAAGCAACCATGGATCATGTAAATACTGGCGGTATTAATGTCATTCTCACACCGGGACGGTACAATGCAGCCTATTTTGAGCATTCTTATCTGGCAGAAAAGGCAGGAGCCGTGCTTGCCATGAATTCAGATCTTGTTGTGAAAGGCGATTATTTATATTTTAAAGATTATACAGGAAGAGATCAGAAAGTAGGAGCCCTTTATCGGAGAATATCGGATGACTATCTTGATCCTATGACATTTAAGGAAGAGTCTCTGATTGGCGTACCTCATTTGATGGATGTATACCGGAAGAATAACGTAGCAATTTTAAATGCACCGGGAAATGGTGTGGCTGATGATAAAGGAATTTATTATTTTGTGCCAAAGATGATTCAGTACTATCTCGGTGAAGAACCAATTTTAAACAATGCACCGACCTATCTTCCATTTTACGAGGAAGACAGAAAGTATGTCCTTGAAAATCTGCACAAACTTGTCATTAAAGATGTGGCGGAAGCCGGAGGCTACGGTGTTGTCTTTGGAAGTGACTTAAGTCAGGAAGAGTTGGAAAAATACAAAGAAATTATGAAAAAAGAGTCCAGAAGATTTATTGCACAGGAGGTTATTGATTTCTTAGATATCGAAATTGAAGATGGAGGAGAAATCGTACCACGAAAAGCAGATCTTCGCGCATTTGTATTAAGTGGTGAGAATACAGTAGTTTGGAAGAGCGGACTGACTCGTTTTTCCAGAAACCCGGATTCATTTGTAGTGAATTCATCACAGGGAGGAGGATTTAAAGACACATGGGTATTATCTCGTTAGAAAAAGCAAGTAATTTATATTGGTTAGGACGTTATAGTGAGCGTGTTTATACGACACTTCGAAAGTTTTTTACAAATTATGACTCCATGATTGATTTGGAGGATACGGCTTATATTAAATATTGTGAGGAAATGAACATTCCCAACGTATATCAGTCAAAAGAGGATTTTACATACCGCTATTTGTATGATACGGACTTGGAAGATTCCGTATTCAGTAATTTATATCGGGCCTATGATAATGCCATCGTTTTAAGAGAAGAGATTAATTCTGAGACGTTAGCCTATATTCAGCTGGCTGTCGACGAAATGAAGAAGGCAAAAAAGAGTAAAGCACCACTCATTGAACTTCAGACAGTGATTGATTATATTTTAGCTTTCTGGGGATGTGCGGATGACTATATTGATGATGAAGATCTTAGAAACATGTTAAAAACAGGAACCAAAATTGAAAGAATTGATTTATATCTTCGTTTGCGTTATGATAGAGAAGAGATTTTGCGGGAATTCGTTAAACTGAATTATCGTTTGGGACGAACTTCCCTATGTCACAGCAAAAAAGCTTTGATTGGACTTGCTGACTGCCTTGTACCGGAAGAGAGTGGCAGCTTAGAACCAATCCCTTACCGTGAGGCAATAAAAGCTGTGGAGAGAATTATTACAGTATAGACAAAGGAGAAGGATAAGAATGAAGTGTCTGGCGTTTAGTTATGATAATAAAATCGAATATGACAGCCAGGTAAACCAGCATTATTTTTCTGTGAAAGCTTTGCCGGGTGATTTGGCCCGTCAGATAGTAAAGGAACTGAAAATAGAAGTGGATCCTATTGAGGATTCCTCCATGAGTCAGGATGGATTTGGAAATAAAATCCTGATTGGTCATACTTTTGCCCCCCACCAGCATTTTCATGTGCTAGTGGAGGGTACCGTTTTAGTTTCAGATGAGAGAGAGAGATGGAAGGAGAATGAGAATCTATCCCTTTTTCGCGGTCCGACTTACCTGACAGCCATGTCTAAAGAAATGAAGCAATATGAAAAACAATATTTTAGCCCGGAGCAGATCAAATCCGGGCTTGCTGACTATATGCCGTTTGACGCTTTTGGGATTGCTGATTTTATGATGAAACAGTTATATCAGGATTTTACCTACGAAAAAGGTGTGACAAAGGTCAATACTTCGGCGTCTCAGGCATTTTCTTTTCAAAAGGGGGTCTGCCAGGATTATGCCCACATTCTGTTGGCATTTTTAAGGGATAGAGGTTATCCATGCCGATATGTAAGTGGACTTATGATCGGTGAAGGGGAGACCCATGCCTGGATAGAGGTATTTAATGAGGCAGACAGGCTTTGGTACGGACTAGATCCGACGAATAATCTTTGGATTGATGAGAACTATATTGTGTTGGCCAGAGGCAGGGATTACAGGGACTGTGTTGTGCACAAAGGCAGATTTTTAGGTGCAGCAGGTCAGACACAGTCAATAAAAGTGAAAGTTGAGGAAATAGAATGGTCGAAGTAGTAACGGCGTCGAAAATGCCGGTGGGTGAAACTTTAGAAATCCGAAAGCGACGTATTTCACCAGAGAAGATAACCGGAAAGGAAAAAATAATCAGTATTGTGACTGGGACACACGGGGATGAACTTGAGGGTCAGTATGTCTGCTATGAGTTAGGGAGAAGACTCAACCAGGAGAGACATCTGTTAAAAGGTTATGTGGATATTTATCCGGCTTTAAATCCTTTGGGAATTGACTCCATTACGAGAGGTTTTCCCAATTTTGATTTAGATATGAACCGGATTTTTCCCGGAAACAAAGATGGTTCCATGGCAGAATTTATTGCAGATGGAATTGTGACTGCCTTAAAAGACTCTGCCCTTTGTATTGATATTCATGCGAGCAATATCTATTTAAAGGAGATTCCCCAGGTAAGAATTAATGAAATCGTACAGGATGAATTGATTCCTTATGCAAAAAAGTTAAATATCGATTATATCTGGGTTCACGGTGCCGCGACTGTGTTAGAATCCACACTTGCCCATTCTCTTAACAGCATAGGCGTGCCAACCCTTGTTGTAGAGATGGGAGTTGGAATGCGGATTACAAAAGAATATGGCAATCAACTGGTAGAAGGAATCCTGAATCTGATGAAAGAGATGGGCATTTATGAGGGTAAGACAATAAAGGTAAGGGAACCATTGATTTCAAAAGAAGAAGGGGATGTGGCCTTTTTAAATGCTTCTGCTGCAGGGGTTTTTCTTCCGGGAACGGATCACTGGAAACAGGTGAAAAAAGGAGAAAAAATCGGAGAAATTGTAAACCCTTTAACGGGAGAAGTGTTAGAGGAGACGAAAGCGCCCTGCGATGGGATGCTTTTTACTTTGCGGGAATACCCGATTGTGAATGAGGGTTCTTTACTTGCTCGGATTTTAAGGAGGAAGCCACAGTGAAAAAAGAGACTTTATTTGAGTTAAAATCCCTCTATCGGGATCATTTCCGGGTGACAGGATACCGGTTTGGCAGGGGACAAAAATCGGTTTGTATTGTTGGATCCCTTAGGGGGAATGAAATTCAGCAGCTTTATATCTGCAGCCAGTTAGTCAGGGAGTTAAAGCGTTTAGAGCAGGAGAAAAAGATTATAAGCGGGAAGCAGATTCTTGTTATTCCAACGGCGAATCCTTATTCCATCAATACAAGCAAACGGTTCTGGCCTTCTGACAATACCGACATTAACCGGATGTTTCCCGGATATCATTTAGGGGAGACAACCCAGCGGATTGCAGCGGGGATTTTCGAACCAATCAAAGATTTTGAATATGGAATTCAATTCACCAGCTTTTACAGAAGTGGAAAGTTTCAGCCACATGTAAGAATGATGACAACCGGATTTGAAAATGTGAACACAGCAAAAAAATTTGGTCTTCCTTATGTGCTGAAAAGAAAACCAAAGCCATATGATACCACAACTTTGAATTATAATTGGCAGATTTGGGAATCGGAAGCATTTTCAATTTATACAGACAGTATCGATCAGATTGAGGAAGAATCTGCCCAAAAAGCAGTGCAGGCGGTTCTTCGGTTTTTATATGAGGTCGGTGCTGTGAATGAAGCGGTTGAAAAAGGGGAAGAACCGGTTATTATTGAAGATCAGGATTTAGTCAGTGTAACATGTCCGGATGGAGGATTGTTTTTACCAGATGTCGGTGTAGGGGAGGAAGTTAAAAAAGATCAGCCTTTAGCAAAGGTATTAGATCCTTATGAAGGGGAGAAAATCGCCACGATCTGTTCCCCAGTAGGCGGGAGAATCTTTTTTGCCCGTTCTAAACCGGTTACCTATTCAAACACAGTCGTCTTTAAAATCATTCCCAGAGCATAATTTGTGGCATGTTTTTTGACTGAACTGGTCAGATGAACTCTTGCGAAAGAAAAGTCATCATGATAAGATAAGAAAAAAGGACGAAAGGAAATCTTGATTCATGAAAAACAGATATGGATGGAGAGTCTTACTTTTGCTTGTGCTTACCGGCTGTGTTTTTGTCGGCTGCTTTTTAACCGGATGCGGGAAGAAGGACAGTGGAAAAGAGACGACAGGTGACATCGATTCGGAGGAAGAGACAACCACCGGTGGAATTATAACAGAGACCGAGGAAATCGATGATGTCACTTTAGACGGGATGAGTGCAGATATCCTAAGTACGATGACGAGAGAAGAGAAAGCGGCACAGATGATTTTTGCCGGATTAGACTGTCTTAACATGGGAAAGAAGCAGTCTAAAACCCTGACTGGCGGTATGAAGAATAATTTGAAATCTTGGAAACCGGGTGGTATTATTCTTTATTCCAAAAACATAGAGGACCCGACGCAGTTAAAGGAATTGATCACTCAGCTGAAAGAGGCGCTGTCTTTGCCACTTATGATTGGAGTGGATGAAGAAGGTGGTGCGAATTCGAGAGTTGCTTCCGTAAGCAATATGGGAATTGAGGCACAGCCGGACGCCGCCTCCATTGGGGCAACCGGGGAGGATGCGAATGCTTTTGAGAGCGGGGATCAAATCGGGGCTTATCTGAAGGAGCTGGGTTTTGATGTGGATTTTGCCCCTGTGGCAGATATCGCCGCAGAGACGGAAATCGCTGCAGAGACGGAGGCAGAGGAAGATACAAGTACTGACGAGATTACTTTAAAAGAGGACATTACAAAAGAGGATACTGCAAAAGAGAATGCTTCAAGCGAAAATACTGTAAATGAGAATCGAAGAAGCTTTGGAACAGACGCGGATACCGTCAGTTTCATGACATCCTCCTTTGTTTCGGCAATTCAGCAGCAGGGTGTCAGCGCAGTACTAAAATATTTTCCCGGACAGGGTGCATTAGAGAATGATACAAGAAAAGAAGCTGCCGATATTTCCGAGACAATCAAAGAGCTTCGGGAAAAAGAGTTTCAGCCTTTTGAGGCGGGAATTGAGGCAGGTGCCGATATGGTAATGGTGGGACATGCTTCCTGCAGTATGATAACGGGAAATCAAACTCCGGCCTCTTTATCAGAGCTTATGGTAACAGAGGTTTTAAGAAAAGAGCTTCGATTTGAATCTGTGATTATTACCGATTCGATGAATAAAAAGGCAATCACAGATATGTATACAATTGATGATGCCGCAGTAAGAGCCGTTAATGCCGGAGTAGATATGCTTTTATGTCCTGACAATGGACAGGAGGTCTATGATGCTATTGTGGCAGGATTAAAAGACGGTAAGATAGAAGAGTCCCGGGTAGATGAGGCGGTAACCCGCATTTTAAAATTGAAAATCAAAAAGGGATTGATTCCCCTTGACACGGATTTAATTGAGCACTAATGCAATAAAATAGGCATTTTGACCGCATAATCAAAAAAGAAAAAATTGAGCTCATCGCTTGTTTTTTGAATTATTATGTGATAGTATGTCTTTGTTTCATGTGTACAACTTAAAAACCAAAGGAAGAAAGGACAGGTATATCCATGGAAAAATTAGAATTATTATATGAAGGTAAAGCAAAGAAAGTATTTAAAACAGATGATCCTGATTTATTAATTGTAGATTATAAAGATGATGCAACCGCATTTAACGGTGAGAAAAAAGGAACAATCGTAGGAAAAGGTGTAGTCAATAACCGTATGACGAACTATATTTTCCGTATGTTAGAGGAAAAAGGTGTTCCAACTCATTATGTACAGGAATTAAGCGACAGAGAAACCGTTGTAAAGAAAGTGGAGATTGTTCCTCTTGAGGTGATTGTCCGCAACGTGGCAGCTGGAAGTTTTTCTAAGAAGCTTGGAATTGAAGAAGGTTTTCAGCTTATTGAGCCAACCTTAGAGTTCAGCTACAAAGATGATGCGTTGGGAGATCCAATGATCAACGATTATTTTGCAATTGCAATTGGAGCTGCTACAAGAGAGGAGATCGATAAGATCACAGAGCTGGCATTTAAGGTAAATGCAGCATTAAAAGAGCTGTTTTTGGAGATGGGAATCAAGTTAATTGACTTCAAGATTGAGTTCGGACGTTATAAAGGACAGATTATTCTTGCAGATGAGATTTCTCCGGATACATGCAGACTTTGGGATGTAGAGACGAATGAGAAGCTTGACAAGGACCGTTTCAGAAGAGACCTTGGCAATGTAGAAGATGCATATCAGGAAGTATTTAAACGTTTAGGCTTATAGGACGGGAGCGGCCATGAGAGACGAGAAGTTAAGACAGCCGATGGTAATGGAGGACGAGGCGGACGACAGGCTCCATGAAGAGTGTGGCGTATTCGGAATTTATGATTTTGATGGAAATGATATAGCCTCCACGATTTATTACGGACTTTTTTCCCTGCAGCATAGAGGACAGGAAAGCTGCGGTATCGCCGTATCCGATACGAACGGACCGAAGAGAAAGGTTCTTTCCCAGAAGGGAATGGGATTAGTCAATGAAGTGTTCTTACCGGAAGATTTTGAGAAATTAAAGGGCGATATTGGAGTCGGCCATGTGCGCTATTCAACGGCAGGTGCCAGTACGAGAGAGAACGCTCAGCCGCTGGTTTTAAATTATGTGAAAGGCACATTGGGACTTGCCCATAATGGGAATTTAATCAATGCCCATGAACTTCGTGCGGAATTAGAGTATACAGGTGCTATTTTTCAGACAACGATTGATTCTGAAGTAATCGCTTATCATATTGCAAGAGAACGATTAAAGGAGCCAACCGTTGAAAAAGCGGTAGTGCAGGCAATGAAGAAAATCAAAGGTGCCTACTCTTTAGTTGTAATGAGCCCTAGAAAGCTGATTGGAGCCAGAGATCCTTTTGGATTTAAGCCTCTTTGTATTGGTAAGAGGGATAATGCCTATATTTTGACCTCAGAAACCTGTGCCCTTGATACAATCGGCGCAGAATTTGTAAGGGATGTACTTCCGGGAGAGGTAGTTACTATTACCAGAGATGGAATTATATCGGATAAGAGCCTTTGCATCGATGAAAAAAAACAGGCAAGATGTGTCTTCGAATATATCTATTTTGCCCGTCCGGACAGTGTGATTGACGGAGTCAGTGTCTATAAGTCAAGAATAGAAGCAGGAAAATGTCTGGCAAAATCAAGCCCCGTAGATGCGGATCTTGTTGTTGGTGTGCCAGAATCCGGTAATCCGGCAGCACTTGGATACTCGATGCAGTCCGGTATTCCATACGGAGTCGCATTTATAAAAAATACGTATGTAGGAAGAACCTTTATTAAGCCAAAGCAGAGTCAGAGAGAATCCAGTGTCAATGTGAAACTGAATGTATTAAGTGACATTGTCCGTGGAAAGAGAGTCATTATGATTGACGACTCGATTGTCAGGGGCACGACTTCCGGTAGAATCGTAGGAATGTTGAAAAAAGCCGGGGCAACGGAGGTTCATGTCAGAATCAGTTCTCCACCATTCTTACATCCTTGCTATTTTGGAACCGATATTCCGAATGAAGAACAGCTGATTGCACATAATCGTTCTGTAGAAGAGATTGGTAAGATGATTGGTGCGGACAGTCTGGGCTATTTGAGAGTGGAAGATTTAAAAGAAATTAGCGCAGGACTGCCTTACTGCAGTGCCTGTTTTACAGGAGATTACCCATTAGAACCACCAACTGTGGATATCCGGGGTCTCGAAGATTAGGAGGTAAAGATGAACGATAAATATCAGAGTCCTTTGTCAGAGCGTTATGCAAGCAAAGAGATGCAGTATATTTTTTCACCGGATATGAAATTCAGAACATGGAGAAAACTCTGGATTGCATTGGCAGAGGTGGAAAAAGAACTTGGCCTTGCGATTACCGATGAGCAGATTGCAGAGCTTAAGGAACATGCTGAGGATATCAATTATGATGTGGCAAAGGCAAGGGAAAAAGAAGTAAGACATGACGTGATGTCTCATGTGTATGCTTATGGAGTGCAGTGCCCGAAGGCAAAGGGAATTATTCATCTGGGTGCCACTTCCTGCTATGTTGGAGATAATACAGATGTTATTATTATGACAGAAGCATTAAAGTTAGTCAGGAAGAAGCTGGTGAATGTGATTGCAAAGCTGGCAGGGTTTGCAAAGGAATATAAAGATCTGCCTACCCTTGCTTTTACCCATTTTCAGCCGGCACAACCGACAACAGTGGGAAAGAGAGCCACATTATGGCTTCAGGAACTGACTTTAGATTTAGAAGATGTGGAATACATGCTCTCTAAGATGAAGCTGTTAGGATCTAAGGGAACGACCGGAACCCAGGCAAGCTTTTTAGAACTGTTTGAAGGGGATCATGAGAAGATACGTAAGATTGACGGCATGATTGCAAAAAAGATGGGATTTTCGGAGTGTTACCCTGTGTCTGGACAGACTTACTCCCGTAAATTAGATACCAGAGTGCTGAATGTTTTGAGTGGCATTGCCCAGTCGGCACATAAGTTTTCCAATGACATCCGTCTTTTACAGCATTTAAAAGAGATTGAAGAACCATTTGAGAAGAGTCAGATTGGTTCCTCTGCGATGGCATATAAGAGAAATCCGATGAGAAGTGAGAGAATCGCTTCCTTATCCCGTTACGTAATGGTAGATAATTTAAATCCAGCGATTACGGCGGCAACACAGTGGTTTGAGAGAACCTTAGATGATTCTGCGAATAAGAGAATCTCTGTACCAGAAGCATTTTTGGCAATTGATGGTATTTTAGATCTCTATCTAAACGTTGTGGATGGTCTTGTTGTGTACCCGAAAGTAATTGAAGCCCGTCTTATGAAAGAGCTTCCATTTATGGCAACAGAGAATATTATGATGGATGCTGTAAAAGCCGGCGGAGACCGTCAGGAACTGCATGAGAGAATTCGTATCCATTCTATGGCAGCAGGAAAAGTGGTCAAAGAAGAGGGCAAAGAGAATGATCTGGTAGACCGTATTGCGAATGATCCAGCATTTGGCATGACGAAAGAACAGATTATGGCCATTATGGAGCCGAAGAATTTTGTAGGACGTGCACCAGAACAGACGCAGGAATTTTTAGATGAGGTAGTTGCACCGATTTTAGAGCAGAATAAAGAAGAATTGGGCATGGAAGCGGAGATCAACGTATAAGAATGTCCAAATAGATAGAAAGAGCTGTTTTCTTTTACCGGCATGATGGGGAAGGAACAGCTCTTTTTTGTTGCGGTAAATGGAAGGATTTGCTATAATGAAACAACGAAAGACTGCAGAATCATCTGTAGAAATAGGAAGAAGGAGAATATATAATGAGAGTGGAAAGAGAAATCGTTGTAAAGCTGAATCGGGGGATTCATGCCATTACAGCAGCAAAAATCTATATTATGTTAAAGAAAACAAAATCCATGATTAGTATAAAAGGTCCGAATCATGAGACGGACGGGAAAGATGTGATTGGACTATTGGCCATGAATGCAATGAAGGGATCAGTCCTCCATGTAACTGCCGAGGGAGAGGATGCAAAAGAAATTGTGGATGAGTTAGATGCATTTGTCAGTCAGGAGATAGATTTGTAAAGCTGAAGATTGATTTGTAAGACAGGAAAAAGGTGGAGACTTGGATACAAATTTAGAATACTATAAGATATTTTATTATGTAGCAAAATATGGCCGTTTTACAAAGGCAGCGGAACAGCTTTGTATTACACAGCCGGCAGTAAGTCAGGCAATGAAGCATTTAGAAGAAGCACTTTCAACCCGATTATTTTACCGGACACAGAAGGGAATGCGTCTTACGAGGGAAGGAGAAGAATTATTTTTCTATGTAAAGCAGGGATATGAATATATGATGCTTGGTGAGGAGAAGATAAAAGAGATGAAAGATTTGTCTCACGGTGAGATTCGAATCGGTGCGAGCGATATGACGCTTAAGTTTTATCTTTTGCCCTATTTAGAAGAGTTTCATCAAACCTATCCGAAGGTTAAGATTGCAGTGACGAACGGACCGACACCGGATACGGTTGGCCAGCTTCTATCCAGCAATATTGATTTTGGGGTTGTAAGTATGCCCTTTGCACAGCGGGAGGAGATTTCTTTTTCTCCGGTAAGCAAAATTTGTGATGTGGCAGTGGCAGGAAACCGTTTTGAAAATTTGAAAGGGAAAAAGTTAGCTTATGAGGCTTTATCCAGTCTTCCCATTATCTGTTTGGAACAAAATACCAGTTCGAGAGGATTTGTAGATAACTATTTGAAAGAAAATGGGGTGGTACTTACCCCGGAGATTGAACTTGCCACCAGTGATATGATTGTCCAGTTTGTACTGCGGAATTTAGGAGTGGGGATTGTCATGAAGGACTTTGTGAAAAATGAGTTAGAGACGGGACAGTTATTTGAACTTCAATTTGAAAAGCCTTTCCCTGAAAGGGAACTTGGAATTATAAAAAAGAAAAAGCACCCACTGTCATCTGCAGCTCAGAAATTTTTGGAGATGATTGAAGAAATATAAGTAGTGATAATATTTTATATAAATAATATTAACTTTACTTATGAAGAATCTTTGGGTATAATAATGAAGTAAAAGGGATTTGTAAGAAGGATGCTCTTTTACGGGAACAAACTGAAGCAATCTAGGAGGATAAAACACATGGTGAAAGCGATAGTCGGAGCCAACTGGGGCGACGAGGGAAAAGGTAAAATCACAGATATGCTGGCCAAAGAGTCTGATATTGTTGTCAGATTTCAGGGAGGAGCTAATGCAGGACATACCATTATCAACAACTATGGAAAGTTTGCACTGCACACCCTTCCTTCCGGTGTATTTTACGATCATACGACAAGCATTATCGGCAATGGTGTTGCACTGAACATCCCGGTTCTTATGAAAGAGATTCAGAGTCTGCTGGACAGAGACGTACCAATGCCAAAGATTCTTATTTCTGACAGAGCACAGATGGTAATGCCATACCACATTTTGTTGGATGAATATGAAGAGGCAAGATTAGCCGGGAAGTCCTTTGGCTCAACCAAATCAGGTATTGCACCATTCTATTCAGACAAATATGCAAAGATCGGTTTCCAGGTAAGCGAATTATACGATGAAGAAGCATTGAAGGAAAAAGTAGAGCGTATCTGCCTTCAGAAAAATGTACTGATGGAACATCTCTATCACAAACCACTGTTGAATCCGGAAGAGATATATAATACCTTGATGGAATATAAATCAATGGTAGCCCCTTATGTATGTGATACTTCATTATATCTGCATAATGCATTAAAAGAAGGAAAGACTGTTCTTTTAGAGGGACAGTTAGGTTCATTAAAGGATCCGGATCACGGCATTTATCCGATGGTAACTTCCTCCTCCACTCTTGCAGCCTACGGTGCAATTGGTGCTGGAATCCCACCTTATGAAATCAAGGAGATTATCACGGTAGTTAAGGCATATTCTAGTGCAGTAGGTGCTGGTGCATTTGTCAGTGAGATTTTTGGAGATGAGGCTGAGGAACTTCGCAGACGCGGTGGAGACGGCGGAGAGTATGGCGCAACGACGGGACGTCCGAGAAGAGTTGGATGGCTTGATCTTGTAGCAACGAAATATGGCTGCCGCATGCAGGGAACAACAGATGTTGCCTTTACTGTTCTTGATGTATTAGGTTACTTAGACGAGATTCCAGTATGTGTAGGGTATGAGATTGATGGAGAAGTAACGACAGATTTCCCAACGACATCTCAGCTTGAGAAGGCAAAACCGGTTCTTAAAGTTCTTCCAGGATGGAAGTGTGAGATTCGTGGAATCAAAAAATACGAAGATCTTCCGGAAAACTGCAGAAAGTATGTGGAATTTGTGGAAGAGCAGATTGGTTATCCAATCCGTCTGATTTCTAACGGTCCGGGAAGAGATGAAATCATTTATCGTGGATTTGAAGGAAAAACAGAGTAATTCGTTTAGACGAGTCAGAGAATAAAAGGCAATAAAAGAGTAATAAGATAAAAAACTTCTAGCATGGATATCGAATAGAAATCCATGCTGGAAGTTTTTTTCATTTTAAAATGTCACTTCTTCTCCGAGATACTCTGCCATGGCTCGTAGCAGACGGTTATTATCTTCCGGCTTCATAAAACAAAAACGGATATATTCATGATTCAAAAATGGGAAAGTAGAACAATCCCGAATCATCATCTTTTGCCGGATACAGTAATCAAACATCTGATCTGATGTGATCTCTGGATTTAAAATCCGTACTAAAATAAAATTAGCATAGGGTTCATAAACTTTGACCGATTTCCAGGTAGATAAAATATCTTTGATCCGCTGCCGCTCAGATAAAATCAAACTCCGTGTCCGTTGGATATATTCCGTGTCGGAAAACATAATCTCACCGGCGATTGCGGCGAGGGAATTAATGGTCCAGGGATTCTTCTTTTTGTTGATCTCACGAATAATATCTGGATTACCACAGATTGCATAACCGAGACGGAGACCGGGAGAAGCAAAAAACTTGGAGATGCCCCTGAGAATCGCTACATTGTTGTAGTAATTGGTAAGAGGAACCGCTGTGATCTCATCTACATCCGGTGCAAATTCTACATAAGTTTCATCAATGATTACAAAAATATCCTGCTGCTTACAGACATCTAAAATCTGGCGCATCTGCTTTCGTGGAATGGCGGAGGAAGTCGGATTATTCGGGTTACAAATTACAAGTAAATCCACGCTCTCATTCAGTTTTGGCTCTAAACGGGACAGATTCAGGTTAAAATCATGTTCCTCGCTAAGTCGATGATACAGAGAACTTCCGCCTTCTAATGAAATTTCCCGTTCGTATTCGGAATAGGAAGGTCCAATAATCAGTGCCTTTTTTGCCTGTCGGATTTTTATAAATAATGAAATCAGCTCTGTAGAGCCGTTCCCAACAATGATATGAGAAAGCTCTGCTCCTGTATATTGGCTGATCGCCTTACGCAGGGCAACATAATCCCGATCAGGGTAAGTTGTGATGGCATCTAAATGAGACGCTAAAGTTTCTCTTAAAAGAGAAGAGATGCCCAAAGGATTTACATTGGCACTAAAGCTTACAATCTCTTCCTTCTTTATATGATAATATTCTTCAATCTTTTCAAGGTCACTGCCATGAAAAGCTTCTTTTGGTGCAGCCATATAATTACCTCTTTTCTATGCACGATATCTAACATTATACTATAGGAAAAATGTTTTGTCTATTGAGGAAAGGGGGATGTTACACACTCTTTTTCAACCTCTTTTTTCCTGTAATATTTGTAGAAAAAAGTTCCACAGTGTAAACGACATCTTTTACGACGTAAACGACAAATAATAAAAGGGGAAGCGGTGTGTCCTATAAGGTTACAGCTGTTGCTGCCAATGCATTTAAAAATAGTAAAAGACTGAAAAAGGTTACAATTCCATCTAATGTAACAACAATTGGAAAGAATGCATTTTACGGCTGCTCTAAGTTAAAGGCGATTACAATTAAGTCAAATAAATTGAAAGCAGTTGGCAAAAATGCATTTAAGGGAATTTATAAGAAAGCAACCATTGATGTCCCAAATAGTAAATTAAAGGCTTATAAAAAACTTTTAAAGAGTAAGGGACAGGGAAGTAAAGTTAAAATCAAGTAGATATCATAGAAGGTAGGAAAATGTTTGAAAAGTGCAGGAATCAGAAAAATGATTTAAAAAACAGAAAAAATGCTTGACACAGACATTTGCCTGTGATATGATACATAAGGTTGTGAAACCAGTTAGCAGGAAAGCAGAGTATCCACTCTCACCTTAGCGCGTATGCGACTCGGGTTCATATTTGAAGTATGATAGACTTTTAACAGCTTAATTTGCATGGAAACATATTGAATTTTCATCGGAGAAACTTGTTGAAAGGTAGACTACAACATATATGTCGGTGGATAGGAAACTGTCCACCGATTTTTTTTGAGGATAGGAAGAGTTTTTTTGCTGAGAGAAGTAATTATAAGCAATGGAGAGATTTTTTATGGAGGTGTACTGCTATTAGCGATTTAATGATTAATGAACAGATCAGAGACAGAGAGGTTCGACTGATTGGACCAGACGGAGACCAGTTAGGTATTATGTCAGCCAGGGATGCCATGAAGATGGCAAGGGAAGCGGAGATGGATCTTGTTAAGATTGCACCCAACGCGAAACCGCCTGTGTGCAAGATTATCGATTACGGTAAATACCGTTATGAACTTGCCCGCAAAGAGAAAGAAGCGAAGAAAAAACAGAGAACAATTGATGTTAAGGAAGTTCGTCTTTCTCCCAATATTGATTCTAATGATCTGAACACAAAGGTTAATCAGGCAAGAAAGTTCTTGTCCAAAGGGGACAGAGTCAAAGTGACCCTGCGTTTTAGAGGAAGAGAACTGGCACATGTGAATGCCAGCAGAGGAATTCTGGATGATTTCGCTGAAAAGCTTTCTGATATCGCTGTTGTGGAGAAAGCACCGAAATTCGAAGGAAGAAGCATGATAATGTTTTTAACAGAAAAACGTTAAATTAATGCAATATATCGAGCAAACAAGGAGGAATACATCATGCCAAAAATGAAAACAAAAAGAGCAGCTGCAAAGCGCTTCAAAAAGACAGGTACAGGACAGTTAAAGAGAATGAAAGCTTATAAGAGCCATATCTTGACCAAAAAGTCTGCAAAGAGAAAGAGAAATCTCAGAAAAGCGACAATTACAGATGCAACTAACGTTAAAAATATGAAGAAGGTATTACCTTACCTTTAAAATTGAATAACAGGAGGAAATGCAAAGATGGCAAGAGTAAAAGGTGCTTTAGGCGCAAGAAAAAGACATAATAGAACATTAAAATTAGCAAAAGGATATAGAGGAGCACGTTCCAAACAGTACAGAGTTGCAAAACAGTCTGTAATGAGAGCACTGACAAGTGCTTACGCAGGAAGAAAGCAGAGAAAACGTCAGTTCAGACAGTTATGGATTGCACGTATCAATGCTGCTGCAAGAATGAACGGATTATCTTACAGCAAGATGATGCACGGTTTAAAAGTTGCTGGTGTTGACATCAACAGAAAGATGCTTTCTGAGATGGCAATCAATGACCCGGCTGGATTTACAGCATTAGCAGAACTTGCAAAGAGCAAAATTGCCTAAGAGAAATAGGAAGAACATTAGAAAAGTCTGTATCAGTCGGTTTTGGCTGATATGGATTTTTTTATTTCATATAGAAAAACAATTCACTAGAAGAACGAGCCTATCGAAAAAGCGAGTTCAACGAAAGATGGAGAATGGATGTGTGTCAATATGTTAGAAAATAAGATGCGCTGTCCGGGCTGTATGGAAGAAATTATGGTGGGAGAAAAATGTGGCCACTGTGGTTTTTCTATGGAGGAGTATGAGAAAGAGTGGGACAGCCGCACATTGGCTGTCGGAACAATTTTAAAGGGAAGGTACCAGATTGGAATTCCTTTGGGCGGTGGAGGATTTGGAATTACTTATATTGCCTGGGATTTGGAAAAACATCGGAAGATGGCAATCAAAGAGTATTTTCCAAAAGATATTGCAAAACGGGGTACCGGATTAGCAAATCGCATGGAAGTCCATGTAAAAGAGGAAAATCAGGATATTTATTTAAAAGGATTAGAGGATTTTTCAAAAGAAGGTAAGAATCTGACCCAGTTTTCAAGATTAGAAGGAATTGTGCCGGCAGAAGATTTCTTTTATGCAAATAAAACAGCCTATTTGGTCATGGAATATTTGTCAGGCATTAATTTAAAAGAATACATGGAAACAAAGAAACGATTTTTTTCTGAAAAAGAACTTCTTGTTCGTATGAAGCCACTCATTCAGTCTTTGATCCAGATTCACAGGGCGGGAATGATTCATCGGGATATCAGTCCGGATAATATTGTTGTAGGTGAAGATGGGCATTTTACTTTAATCGATTTTGGTGCCGCCCGCATTATGGAAGAAGAGAGAGTAAGGAGTACAACTCTTCTGATGAAATACGGCTATGCGCCGGAGGAACAGTATCGTTCCCGAGGGAAATTAGGTCCCTGGTCCGATATTTATGCGCTCAGCGCAACAATGTATTATTTGATGACAGGAGTAAGACCTGCCCAGTCAATTGATCGGCTGGCGGAGGATGATATGCTGCCACTTTGCAAAATGGGGATTGCAGTTTCAGGGAGAACTTCAAGAACTGTGGAAAAAGGAATGGAAGTTTATGGTGAGAATCGATATCAGAGTATAGAACAATTTTATTCTGATCTTTATGAGGGAACCACCTTTTATGAAGAGAATGCTTCCCAGAAGGAAATCTCCTCTCCACAAAAAATATCCTCTCAGGGAGAAATTCCTTTTCAGGATGAACCGTCTTTACACAAGAAAAATGGGACTTTTACATCCCGTAGGCTGGAAAAATGGATTGTCTTTTTGAGTATTTTAGTGGTGGCGATTGTAGGAACTTTTGGATTTTTGATTCTATCGGGTCAGATGGATTTTAACGCAATCATTGGAGAAAATGATACAGATCAAAAAGTCGTTTCTTTAGAGAAAGAAGAACTCGTTACCCTAAATGATGGAAAAGCTTTTGTTTTATTAAGAGAGAATACGGCCGATTATTCTAAAACAGAGGCGTTATTTGCCAAAATTGAGGCTGAGAAGAGAGGCTTTTTAAAAGTGACAACCCGCTATTATGGGGAAGACGAGGTGTCCCAGCACCGTTATGTAAAGGAAGCCATAGAGGGCGGCTATGATGTGATACTTTGTGATCCCGGTTATCGGACATTTTCTACGGCTTTATTTGAGGAAGCAATTGAGAAAGGAATTCTTGTATTTGTGGTAAATCATGAAACAGAGGATTATGAAAATATTACAACGGCAATCGGAGCGGATACGGAGGATGGCATGAGAATGGCTGCGAAAGAGTTGAGTGAAATTCTAGGTGGCAAGGGTACATACGCAGCACTTTTGGGGAATGAGACGGTAGACAGTGTGTCTAAAGCCAGAACGGCAATGGATGAAGTGCTAGGAGAAAGCGAAATGGAGCTTGTCGCTACCCAGACAATCAAAAGAAGCAATCAGTCCGCACAAGAAGCGATGGAAGCACTGATGGAGGAATACCCGGATTTGGATGGTGTGTTGTGCAATAGCAATTCTCTCGGGACAGGTGCTGCGAAAGCGGTAGAAAAAGCAGGACTTTCCGGTAAGATTCATATTGTTTCCATCGGTGGCTCTGATGGCATCAAATACTATACGAAGAAAGGTGTCATAGATGCAGTGGTTGTCCGACCACTTAATAATATGTTTGCCCTCGCTTTAAATCAAACTGCAAAGCTAAAAAATGGACAAATCAGT
>JAUNBT010000006.1:25799-46640 GCA_030526985.1 Lachnospiraceae bacterium
GAAAAACAGCAGTATGTCTCCTGCATTTTATTAAGGCAGGATGAAATCGACCGGTTGTCCAATTACAGTGTCGAGGAAAAATGACTTGAAGGGCAAAAGAAGGTCTGTTATACTGATATCTGATTCTAGATGAAACATACAAAGAGGAAAGAAGGAAGAATTGTGGAACAGGTAACAATTGCCGATATTGTAAAAACAACGAACGGAACGCTTCTTTGCGGAAATCCAGAGAAAGGAATCAGCGGATTTTCCATTGACAGCAGACAAGGAGATAAAGACTCTCTTTTTGTTCCGATTATAGGTGAGCGGGTAGATGCCCACCGTTTTATAGAAAGTGCATTAAAGATAAATGGAGCAACTTTAACGTCCGAACATGACGCCATGGAAGATGAGAAACCGTGGATTAAAGTAGAGGATACCATAAAGGCGATGCAGCAGATTGGTACTGCCTATCGAAACCGTTTGAATCTTCCTGTGGTAGCAGTGACAGGAAGTGTAGGAAAGACAACGACGAGAGAGATGATTGCCTGGGCGCTTTCCTGTGATAAGAAAGTATTTCAGACCATTGGAAATCAAAACAGTCAGATTGGTGTACCCCTCACTCTCTCCCGCATGACAAAGGAAGATGAAGCAGCGGTACTTGAGATTGGTATGAGTGAGAGAGGACAGATTGAGACTCTTACCAAGATGATTCGTCCCAATATTGCCGTTGTGACTGTAATCGGAGTGTCCCACATTATGCAACTAAAATCTCAGGAAAATATTTGTCTGGAAAAGATGGACATTGTAAAGGGACTTCCAGAAGACGGCAAGGTATTTTTAAATGGAGATGATCCATTTTTGGCAGAGTATGCAGGCAGACTTCCTTTTGATACTTATTTTTATGGATTGGGTGAAAATTGCAATTACCGGGCAGACCATGTCCGCCAGGAGGAAGAAGGCATGGCATTTGATTTTGTGGCAAATGGAGAGATGATTTGTCCGGTTCGTCTTGGCGTATTGGGAGACCACAATGTGAAAAATGCATTGGCTGCACTTGGAATCTGTCATCAGATGGGTGTGTCAGTTAAAAAGGCAGCAAAGGCATTGGAAAGCTTTCAGGGACAGCGTCAGCGGATTGTAGACCTTGGCGATGTTACTTTAATTGAGGATGCTTACAATGCCAGTCCAGATTCTATGAAGGCGGCAATTAAGGTTCTGTCCGGAATGGATGGAAAAAAGACGGCAGTCCTTGCGGATATGTTAGAACTTGGTGAAAAGGAAAAAGAATACCACAGACAGGTAGGCAATTTCCTTTTTGAGATGGGAATTGATTCCCTTTTATGTACAGGAGAGTTGGCAAAGGAATATATAGCCGGTGCAAAAGAGGCGGAAGCGAAAGTAAACAAAGACGGAATCCTTTATACCCGTCACTTTGAAAATAACAAAGAACTTGCAGATTATTTAAAAGGGAATTTAGAGCCTGGAATGAAGATTTTAATAAAAGGTTCGAATGGAATGAATTTAAAAGAAGTAATGGAAGAGCTTCATAAGATAGAAAATGAGGAATCAGAATGCAACGAAAAATAATTACCATTCAGGATTTATCCTGTACAGGTCGTTGTTCCCTCACAGTGGCACTTCCGGTTTTATCTGCCCTTGGTATAGAGACAGCGGTGGTGCCTACAGGGGTCTATTCGACCCATACCGGTGGTTTTCAAAATCCCTACCGGCTGGATTGTACAAAGGATCTGATGCCGATTCTGGCTCATTGGAAACGGGAGAATGTGACGGCAGATGCCGTTTATGCCGGCTATCTTGCCAGTGTCTCGCAGATGGAACAGGTTGAGACTTATGCAAAGGAATTAGGAAATCTTCCCCTGTATTTAGATCCTGTCATGGGAGATAATGGAAGGTTATACTCCGGTTTTAATCAGGAATACATAGAGGCAATGCGTCATTTTATCAAAAAAGCTTATATGCTTTTTCCTAATATAACAGAGGCCTGTGCTATCCTGGACATTCCTTACAAAGAGGTACAAGCGGAAGGAGAGATTCGAAAGCTGGTGGATCAATTGTTGTTGAAAGGACCTAAGAAGGTGCTTTTGACCGGAATTGAGTCAAAAGACGGTAAAATGATTGGAAACTGTTTTGGAGAAGAAGATCGTTTTTGGATATTATGGAATCGAAAAACAGCAGGACATTTTCATGGAACAGGGGATTTATTTGCCAGTGCAGTGATTGGTGGATTGTTAAATGACTGGCCGGTGGAGGAGGCAGTAGCTCTTGCCTCCGATTTTACAGCGGCTTCCATTAAGAAGACAATGGGTTTTCCATATGAAGAACGTTTTGGTGTCCGGTTCGAGCAATGTATGTCCATGCTGACAGTAAAAATCGGGAAAGAAGGATAAAGATGAAGATATATTTTGTGCGCCATGGAGAGACACCATGGAATAAAGAAAAAAGAGTACAGGGACAGCAGGATATTCCTCTGAATGAAAAGGGAAGAGAACTGGCGAGGATGACACGGGATGGAATGGCAGACATTTCCTTTGACCGGATTTATTCTAGTCCTTTAAGCCGCGCATATGAGACTGCAGAGATTATTTCCGGTGTAGATAATCCAGTTATTTATGCAGATGACAGGTTAAAAGAGATTAGTTTTGGAACGGCAGAAGGAGTGAGTATTTTAGAGGCGAGCAAAGAAAAGGATAGTTTTATTTCCTGTTTTTTTCATTGTCCTGAAGAATATGAACCGGCAGAGGGCGGTGAGACCCTTTCCCATGTCAGAGAAAGAGGACTTCAGTTTATACAAAGTGAGCTGGTACCTTTAGAGAAGGAATGTGAAAATATTCTTTTGGTGGCACATGCCTGCATCATCCGTTCTATGATGTCTGCACTTTTGGATATTCCTATTTCTGAGCTCTGGTCTGGCCCAGCTTATAAAAATTGCTGTGTCTCCATTGTGGAGTGTAAAGAGGGAAAGCTTACTGTATTAGAGGAAGCAAAACTCTATTACAAAGAGGAACAGAAGGAAAAATAGGAAAAGGAGAGAGCAAAAATGGAATTGGCAGTAAGGATTTTGTTGAAGCTATTAGGAGCAGGCTCCCTCTTTTATTTAGGAACAATATGTCTATACTGCGGCTTTCTTCCGGCCTTTTCCTGGTTTTGGATTGGGCTTGGAGGTGGAGGCATTTTCTGTGGTTTTCTTCTTGGGTTGGAGAAGGTGAAAAGTCTTGGGTTTTATCCTCTTCTTTGTAGAATCCTGTTTTTATTTATGATTCTTAGTGTTTCTTTTCTTTTTTGTATGATAATTTCTCTTACTTCTTACGGGAATAGAAAGCCTCAAATGGGAGCAGACTATCTGATTGTATTAGGAGCAAAAGTAAAAGGCAGGAATCCGACAAAAGCCTTGTCAGGCCGGATTCAGGCTGCAATTGAATATTTGAAAGAAAATCCTTGGACAAAAGTAGTTTTAACTGGAGGTCAGGGCAAGGGAGAAGAGATATCGGAATCTGCCTGTATGGAAAAGGTAATGATAGAAGCCGGCATTTCACCAGACAGGATAGAAAAAGAAGAACAATCAAAAACAACAGTGGAAAATATTTTATTTGCCGGGCAGTTTATAAAAGAAAAAAATGCCAGGCTTATTGTTGTGACCAGTGATTTCCATGTAAAAAGAGGGGTTATCATTGCAAGAGATGCCGGGTATGAAAATGTAGAGGGATTGGGCGATAAATCTGTGCAGATTATGCGGCTTCATTATTATGTACGCGAGAGTCTTGCATGGGTAAAATATGAAATGAAAAGCAGGAGAACTATATGAGTAAACAGACGTATGATGCAAATAGTATATCCATTTTAGAGGGATTAGAGGCCGTAAGAAAACGTCCGGGTATGTACATTGGAAGTGTTTCGACAAAGGGTCTCAATCATTTGATTTTTGAAATTGTCGATAACGCAGTGGATGAGCATTTGGCTGGTTACTGTGATCAGATTGATGTGACGCTTCATCAGGATGGAACTGTCACTATATTAGATAATGGACGGGGAATTCCTGTCGGAATCAATGAAAAGACTGGACTTCCGGCGGTGGAGGTGGTCTTTACGATGCTCCACGCAGGAGGAAAATTCGGAAATGGAGGCTATAAGATTTCCGGCGGCCTTCATGGAGTAGGGGCATCGGTAGTCAATGCCCTGTCAGAGTGGTTAGAAGTTAAAATTTATCAGGATGGAAAGGTATATCAGCAGATGTATGAGAGAGGAAAGCCGGTGGCACCTCTTGAGGAAGCTGGAAACTGCCCGAAAAAGAAACGGGGAACGGAAGTCACTTTTCTTCCAGATGATGAAATTTTTGAAAAAACATATTTTAAAGCTTCCAGTATTAAAAATCGTCTTCATGAGACTGCCTATTTAAATCCGGGGCTTCATCTTCATTTTATCAACGAGAGAGAAGGGGAAGAAGAGGATAAGGTTTATCATGAGCCGGATGGAATTATAGCTTATGTAAAAGAATTAAATAGAGGAAAACAACCCGTTTGTGATGTGGTTTATTATAAACAAAAAATAGAAGGAATCGAAGTGGAAGCGGCTTTTCAGTACACGGAGGACTTTCAGGAAAATATTATGGGATTCTGTAACAATATCTATACTATGGAAGGCGGAACCCATTTGACTGGTTTTAAGGCCAGATTTACGGTTATTATGAATCAATATGCAAGAGAATTGGGTATTCTTAAGGAGAAAGATTCGAATTTTACCGGATCTGATATTCGAAATGGGATGACTGCTGTCATTGCAATTAAGCATCCGGATCCCCGATTTGAAGGGCAGACGAAGACAAAACTGGACAATCCGGATGCAGGAAAGGTAGTCGGAGATATCACTGCAGAAGAGACGGTGCTCTATTTTGATAAAAATTTAGAAGCTTTAAAGAAAATCCTTTCCTGTGCAGAAAAGTCGGCAAAAATTAGAAGAGCAGAGGAGAAAGCCAAAAATAATCTTTTGACAAAAGCAAAATTTTCCTGCGATACCAATGGAAAACTGGCAAACTGTGAGAGCAGAAAAGCAGAGGAATGTGAGATTTTTATTGTGGAGGGAGATTCGGCCGGAGGTTCTGCCAAGACAGCACGAAACCGCCGTTATCAGGCCATTCTTCCGATTCGGGGAAAGATTTTGAATGTGGAGAAGGCAACGATGGACAAAGTGCTTGCCAACGCAGAAATTAAGACGATGATTCACAGCTTTGGCTGTGGTTTTTCAGAAGGGTATGGGAATGATTTTGATATCAGTAAGCTGCGTTACAATAAAATTATTATTATGACTGATGCGGATGTGGACGGAGCCCACATTGATACCCTTCTTTTAACTTTCTTTTACCGTTTCATGCCGGATTTGATTACCCACGGACATGTCTATTTGGCGATGCCTCCTTTATATAAAGCAATTCCAAAGCGGGGCGAGGAAGAATACTTATATGATGATAAAGCTTTAGAGCGTTACCGAAAAAAGCATAAGGGTTCCTTTACCTTACAGCGGTACAAAGGACTTGGTGAGATGGACGCAGACCAGTTGTGGGAAACGACACTGAATCCGGAAACAAGAATGTTAAAACAGGTCGAAATTGAAGATGGCAGGATGGCTTCTGAAATTACCTCTGTGTTGATGGGGAGCGAAGTGCCTCCGAGAAAACAGTTTATCTATGAACATGCAAAAGAAGCAGATTTGGATTTATAAAAGAGTAAGGAGAAAATCATGTCAGAACAGATTGTAAAGGCGGAATTTTCCGATGTAATGCAAAAATCATATATTGATTATGCCATGAGTGTCATCTGCCAGAGAGCATTGCCGGATGTGCGGGACGGATTAAAGCCGGTGCAAAGACGTGTCCTTTTTGCAATGAGTGAGCTTGGCTTAAATTATGACAAGCCTCACCGGAAATCGGCTCGTATTGTAGGGGATACGATGGGTAAGTATCATCCACACGGCGACAGTTCCATTTATGAGGCCTTAGTTGTATTGGAACAGGACTTTAAAAAAGGAATGGCCTTAGTAGACGGACATGGAAATTTCGGCTCGATTGAGGGCGATGGTGCCGCCGCCATGCGATATACGGAAGCAAAATTAAAGAAGTTTACCCAGGATGTTTATTTATCCGATTTGGATAAGAATGTGGTAGACTTTATTCCAAATTTTGATGAGACAGAAAAAGAGCCGGAAGTTCTCCCTGTCCGGGTGCCGAATCTACTCATTAATGGTGCAGAGGGAATTGCCGTTGGTATGACGACAAATATTCCACCCCATAACCTGATTGAGGTAATCGGGGCGATGGAAGCCTATATGGATGACCCTGATATCACGGTAAAAGAATTGATGAATTATATCCCAGGGCCGGATTTTCCCACAGGCGGTGAGGTTGTAAATAAAAAGGATTTGCTCTCCATTTATGAGACAGGAACTGGTAAGATTCGTTTGAGAGGGAAAGTAGATTTAGAGCCGGGAAAACGAAAAACAGACCGGGATAAGCTGGTAATCAGTGAAATTCCGTACACAATGATCGGTGCGAATATTGGAAAATTTATCGGTGAGATTTTTAATTTAATCGAGACAAAGCAGACTACGGATATTACAGACGTATCCAACGAATCCTCCAAAGAAGGCATCCGAATTGTACTGGAATTAAAAAGAAATGCAGATGTGGAGCAACTTAAAAATCTTCTCTATAAAAAAACAAGACTTGAGGACACCTTTGGTGTCAATATGCTGGCCATTGCAGAGGGAAGACCGGAGACCTTAAGTTTAAAAGATGTGATTTCTTATCACATGAAATTTCAGTATCAGCTAAACCAGAGAAAATACACGACTCTCTTAAATAAGGAACTAGAACAAAAAGAGATTAAAGAAGGTTTGATTAAAGCCTGTGATATGATCGATTTGATTATTGAAATTATCCGCGGAAGCAAAAGCTTAAAAGAGGTAAAAGCATGTCTTGTATCCGGTGAAACAGGAAATATTCATTTTCGGACAAAAAAATCAAAGATGGAGGCAGCAAAACTTCGATTTACAGAGCGTCAGGCGACTGCCATTTTGGATCTTCGCCTGTATCGTCTGATTGGCTTGGAAGTTCTTGCACTAAAGCAGGAATATGAAGAAATTCTTGCTAAAATTGCCCGCTATGAAGAGATTTTATCAAACCCGGATGCGATGGCGCAGGTGATAAAAGATGATTTGGAAAGAATCAGGTTAGAATATGGTCTTCCCAGAAAGACTGTAATCAAAGATGCCAAAGCCGTTGTGCTCGTCCAAAAGCCGGTGGAAGAATTAGATGTATATTTTTTGATGGATCGATTTGGCTATGTTCGTCTGATTGATGAAGCCACCATGGAAAGAAACCGGGAAACAGTAGAAAAGGAAGAAAAATATATGATCCCCTGTCAAAATCTGGACAGAATTTGTATCTTTACAAAAGAAGGTACGATGCATCAGTTAAAACTTTTGGATGTACCGATGGGACGTTTAAGAGATAAAGGGACACCGGTGGATAATCTCTGTAATTATGACAGCAGCAAAGAGACGATAGCAGAAATGTTCCCGGCAAGAGATATGATTGGAAGAAAGCTTTTGTTTGTCACTGCAAAAGGCATGGTAAAACAGGTGGAAGCAGAAGAATTTTTTGTGACGAAGAGGAGCATTCTTGCTACAAAGCTTGGTGAGGAGGATTACGTAGAGGAAATTATCTTGCTGTCCCATGAAACAGAAGGTCAGGACAGTACCATTGTTCTTCAAAGTGTCAATGGATATTTTCTGCGATTCCCTCTGTCACAGATTTCGATTAAGAAAAAGGGAGCCGTTGGAATCCGTGGTATGAGACTTTCAGAGGATGACAGAATTCGCCAGGTATACCTTCCGGAGGCGAATCATCTAGAAGAAATCATGTACAAGGAAAAAGAGCTGAACTTAAAACGGTTAAAGCTTGCCGCCCGGGATGGAAAAGGGACAAAGCTGCGGCGCTGACTTTAATAAAAATGCAGAAATAAAACTTTGAAAGTGATAAAAAAATTCAAAAAAGGGATTGACAATTAGAAAGGTCATGCTATAATAACAGTATACCCATGAGGGTATAGGTATTAACTGTTTCCTCATGGTGTTTTCTTCAGCAATTAACAAGTGGTTCCCTACCGCACATTTACCGCTTGTTAGTTCTCCTTGTAAATTGTATAGAATAACCTGAGAGAGTCTTTTAGGCAGTATACCGCATTATACTGCTTGAAAGGCTCTTTTCAGTTGTAAGGGAATATACTGATAAAGATTAAGATTATCTTAAGAAAATCCTATAGATGAAAAGAAAAAATAGTGATATAATAACAAAGATATTGACCATAGGAAAAATATTACATGTGGAGGAGAAGAGGATGAAGGGAAAGATGAAAAAGGCCGGGATTGGGTCTAATATAGTACTTTTGATCTGTATCGTGGTATTTTGTTTTTCTGCCTATAAGCTGGTTGGATATTTGACTGAGTATAGGAAAGGAGAACAAGAGTACAGCGAATTATCTTCCTGTGTAACAATGGAGACGGAAGAAACAGAAGATGGGAAGACGGATAGCGGGAAGGAACATCCTCCGGCTGTGGATTTTTCCAGCTTAAAGGAACTGAACGAGGATGTTGTCGGCTGGATTACGATTCCAGATACAGTGATTAATTATCCGATTGTTCAGGGAACAGATAATGAGTATTACTTAGGACGGACATTTGAAAAACGGTCAAATTATACAGGAGCTATTTTTTTGGATGCAGAAAATAGCAGAGATTTTTCTTCTGATAATTCGATTATCTATGGACATAATTTAAAGACAGGGAAGATGTTTGGTTCCCTTCGGTTCTATGAGGATAAGGAATATTGGGAAGACCATCCTTACATATGGATTATTACAGAGAGTGCCAGCATGAAATACGAGATTTTTTCTTCCTACCGGACAGATGCGGACAGTTCGGTCTATACTTTGGAATTTGCTTCGAATGAGGAAGAAGAAACATATCTGAAAGATTGTGTGGCAGCAGGATATTATGAGACGGGAATTGTACCCGAAGCAAAAGATTTTATAGTGACATTATCGACTTGTACTTCTGATACGGAGGAGGGACGCAGAGTGGTGCAGGCCAGAAAGATCTACGAAGAGGAGAACAGTAGTAATGAGTAACAAAAAGACATCAAAGAAGAAGACAAAGACAGGTGTCATAGCGGACCTGATTCTGTGTGGTTGTCTTTCTATCATAATAGAAGCTATTCTTGAAATCTGTGACTGGAGGTCAGTTGATCTTGCATGGGTCTTTTTTCAAGACAGAACCTGGGTCTTTTTTTATAACTGTTTGATTATTTTTATTACCTTCCTTCCGGTATTTTTAGTTGGAAAGAAGCTGTTTGTCTATATTTTATCTTCTGCATTATGGTTGGGAATTGGAATTACCAATGGAACTATGTTAGGTTACCGGAATACTCCTTTTACCGCAGTGGATATTTCACTGGTTAAGTCAACACTTCCAGTTGTCAGTAACTATATGAGCATGCCCCAGCTTGTTGGATTGATTGTACTGTTGATTTTGGTTGTTGCGGCATTGGTGTGTCTGTTTTTGTATTGTCCGAAATCTCAGGAGAAGAAGACATTTCCAAGAAGAATCGGATGTGTTATCTTCATTTTGCTTGTATTTGCAGGGGCGACGAGATATGGCCTTGATAAAGAATTATTGGAGGATCGTTTCAGCAATATCCGGTTAGCTTACCGGGCATATGGAACACCATATTGTTTTGCTATTACTTTATTTGACAACGGAATAGACCGCCCATTGGATTATTCCAGCAGCCGGGTGGAAAAACTGGTGGACAGTGTGAACGAAAAATACGAGAAGAAGAAAAAAGCGAAGGAACAGACACCGAATATTATTTTTCTTCAATTGGAATCCTTTTTTGATGTGACTCGGGTAAAGGGAATGGAATTTTCGGAAGATCCAATTCCATTTTATCGCAGTATGATGGAGAAATATTCTTCTGGATTTGTATCAACGCCGACTTACGGTGCCGGAACAGTCAATACTGAGTTTGAAATCATAACAGGAATGAATAAGAACTATTTTGGTGCAGGTGAATATCCGTATAAGAGTATTTTACAGGATCATACTTGTGAGAGTATGTGTTTTGTTTTGAAGGACAAAGGATATACCTCCCATGCGATCCACAATAATAATGCCTCTTTTTATGACAGAGACTATGTTTATGCGAATCTGGGATTCGATGATTTTACTACATTAGAATTTATGAATATTATGGAAGTAACACCGAATGGATGGGCAAAAGATACCGTACTTACAAAATATATTCAGGATGCACTTGATTCTACGGATAATCAGGATTTGATTTATACAGTATCTGTACAAGGACATGGAGAGTATCCGACGGAACCACTCGACACGAATACGATCGAAGTGACCGGAGGTGAAACGGAAGAAATCAACAATCAATTTGCTTATTATGCCCAGCAGATTAAGGAGATGGATCAGTTTTTAGAAGAACTGATTGAAAGCTTAAATGAGCGTGAGGAAGATACGGTTTTAGTTGTCTATGGAGATCATCTGCCGAATTTAGAGGTAGAGACGGATGATTTAAAGAGCGGGTCTAAATTTGAGACAGATTATTTTATCTGGGATAACATTGGCCTTGATAAAGAAGATGAGAACGTGGAGGCATATCAGCTCTATTCAAAAGTATTTGAGCAGTTAGGAATTGGTTCCGGTCTTATCAATAAATATCATCAGACATATAAAGGAACTAAGAACTACAGTAAGAATCTGAAGCTTTTAGAATACGATCTTCTTTATGGCAATGATTTTGCCTATGGTGTACCGGAAGCATTTGAAAAAACGGACATGACCTTTGGATTAAAGCATGCTAAGATTACTTCTATAAATACAGACGAGGAAAACAATGAGATCTTGTTTAGCGGCGAGAATTTCACTCCATACACCAGAATTCTTGTCAATGGAACGACCTTAGAGACAGATTACAGAAACCGGATTTTGATTGAATGGTCAGGAGGCTCCCTAAAAGAAGGAGATGAGATTACGATTATTCAAAAGAGTAAGACAAACCAGCATCCGATTTTATGGCAGTCACCGACTTACATTTATCATGAGGGAGTGACTCCTTATCTGGAAGAAAAAGTGGAAGAGGAAGAATAGAGACTATAATATAAAAAAGAGGAGAATATCCTTAAGTTGGGATTACTTTTGGATATTCTCCTTTTCTTTTTTTTAAAACCAGACAGAATCAGAGTTTATTCGCCGCTCTGTCCTGCCATCTGTTCTTCCTGTTTTTTAATCATACGGCGAACCATTTCGCCACCGACAGAACCATTTTGTGCACTTGTAAGGTCTCCATTATAGCCCTGTTTTAAATTGACTCCTAATTCAGAAGCAACTTCCATTTTGAATCGGTCCATTGCATTCTTTGCCTGTGGCACTTCCATTCGGCTGCCGCTGCTTCCCGTTCCACTTGTACTATTTGACATAATATTGTACCTCCATTTCATTGACGTTTTGTTATCAGTCGGTTATTTCTGACTGTATTGTTATTATCTTCACCCAAAAAAGAAATATGTTGGAAAGTTCTGGATGATATTTTGAGAAAAAAATGTCCAAATGAGAGAGCTGGTCATAAATTAATTGCTTTTTGCAAATCATATGATATAATTTTTACTGAATCGTAAATTTCTTTCGGGAAGTATTCGAAAAAAGAATATAGAAGGAGAATGCATATGTTTGATGTAGTGAAGAAAGGGATTTATCTTCTGGAAAAGGAAGAGGCTCTGCCGGAGATGAATGCCACAGGATATATTTTGCGTCACAAAAAAACAAAAGCCAGAGTCGTCGTTGTTACAAGTAAGGACAAGAATAAAGTATTTAATATTGGATTTAAGACACCTCCGGCAGATGATACGGGGGTTCCGCATATTTTGGAACATTCTGTACTTTGTGGATCCAGAAATTTCCCGGTGAAGGACCCCTTTGTGGAACTGGTAAAGGGCAGTCTGAATACCTTTTTAAATGCAATGACCTATTCGGATAAGACTGTGTACCCAGTGGCAAGCTGTAATGAAAAAGATTTTCATAATATGATGCATGTTTATCTGGATGCCGTTTTTTATCCGAATATTTATAAGGAACCAAAGATCATGATGCAGGAAGGCTGGCATTATGAGTTAGATGATCCGGATGGGGAGCTTACGCTCAATGGTGTTGTCTATAATGAGATGAAAGGTGTCTTTTCCTCAGCAGATGATGTCTTAATGAGAAGAATACAATCGGCCCTGTTAAAGGATACGCCTTACGGATTTGAGTCCGGTGGAGATCCGGAGTTTATACCAGATCTTACGCAGGAGGCATTTTGTGCATTCCATAAAAAGTATTATCATCCGTCTAACAGCTACATCTATCTTTATGGCGATGCGGACATGGACAAGGAACTGCAGTTTATTGATGAGGAATATTTGAGCCATTTTGAGTATCAAAAGATAGATTCCTTTATTCCGAGCCAGGCACCTTTTGCTGCACCGGTTTATGAACAGGATGAGTATTCTATTTCCGAGGAGGAAGAGGAAAAGGATAATACCTATTTAAGTTTTAGTACCGTGATAGGCACAAGCCTGAACAAAGAACTGTATTTGGCATTTCAGATTTTAGGATATGTTCTATTTGGTATGCCGGGGGCCAGAATTAAAAAGGCGCTTTTAGATGCTAAGATTGGAAAGGACGTGTACCAGACTTATGATAATGGAATTTATCAGCCGACCTTTTCTGTTGTGGTAAATGGTTCAAATCCGGAGGAGCAGGAACATTTTCAGAATGTATTAGAAGAAGAGTTTCTAAAAGTTGTGAAAGAAGGTCTGGATGAGAAAGTCTTAAGAGCGGCAATTAACTATTTTGAATTTAAATATAAAGAAGCAGATTTTGGACGGTTCCCAAAGGGATTAATCTATGGACTGCAGATGTTTGACAGCTGGCTCTACGATGATGAAAAACCATTTATTCATATTAAAACGCGGGAGATTTTTGATACGCTGAAGGAAAAGATAGGAACCGGATATTTCGAGGACTTAATCCGTCAGTATCTGCTTGAAAATAATCACAAAGCCTATGTCATGATTCTGCCGAAAAAAGGACTTACCGGTGTTTTAGAGCAAAAGACAAAAGCAAAATTACAAGAATACAAAGAAAGCCTCAGTCAGGATGAAATTCAAAAAATCATTGAGGATGCGGCCGCATTAAAAAAATACCAGGAGATTCCTTCTACAAAAGAGGAACTCATGACGATTCCACTGTTATCTATCGATGATATTGAGAGAAAGACAGAACCGCTTTCCTATGAAGAATGGAAGATAGAAAAAACACCGGTTATTTTCAGCAAATTATTTACGAACGGAATTGCTTATATCCGCATGGTCTTTTCTATGAAAAATCTATCTGAGGAGATGCTTCCCTATGCGGCTTTGCTCTCTTCCATTTATCGTTTGGTGGATACGGAGAATTATACCTATCAGCAGTTGACGACTCAGATTAATTTAGATTTAGGCGGATGGGGGACGGATACGGAGATTCTTCCAACCCCGAAAGAGGAAAGCGGCTATCTTCCACTGTTCGAAATCAGTGCAAAATGTTTATATGATCAGCTTCCGAATGTATTTTCCATGACAAGGGAGATCTTGTTTACTTCTAAGATTCAGGCAAAAGACAGATTAAAAGAAATTATTTCCCAGATGAAGACACAGCTTCAGATGAGAAATAATCAGGCGGGACATTCAGTGGCTGCAAACCGGGCACTTTCCTATCTGAATGAACAGGCTGGTGCGAAAGAGTTAATGGAAGGAATTACTTTTTATGAGTTCATTAAGGATCTTGAAGAAAATTTTGAAGAAAAATATGATTCTTTAGCAGCCGGACTGGAAAAGGTAAGAGAATCCATTTTTACGAGAGATAATTTTATGATCAGTTATACGGCAGAGTCTTTGCCAAAAGAAGAGCTGATGAAACAGGCTGAGATACTTTGCAAGGAATTTTATCCTGCAAAAGCCCCAGAAAAACAAAAAATCGTTCCGGTTGTAAAAAACGAAGGGTTTAAAACTTCAAGTAAGATTCAGTATGTAGCGAAAGCAGGAAATTTTGTGAAAAAGGGATATTCTTATACAGGTGCCTTGAAAGTACTGCAGGTGATTTTCTCCTATGATTACTTATGGCAGAATGTCCGTGTCAAAGGCGGTGCATACGGATGCATGTGTGGATTTAGCCGTTATGGAAGTGCTTTTCTTACCTCTTATCGGGACCCGAATCTTTCTGATACGTTAGAGATTTATAAAAAGGCATGGGAATTTGTCAGAGATTTTGATGCAGATGAAAGAGATATGACCAAATTTATTATCGGTGCAATTGGAAGTCAGGATGCTCCGGTGGAACCATCGGTGAAAGGAATGCAGCTGTTTCGTGCATGGCTCATGGGAGTAGATACAAAACTTCTCCAAAAAGAAAGGGATGAACTCCTTGATACAAATCTTGAGACAATCCATCAATTGGCTCCACTTGTACAGTCAGCTTTTGAAGATGATATTCTCTGCGTGATTGGAAACGAGAACCGATTAGAGGATGAAAAGGGATTGTTTAAAGAATTAAGAAGTATTTTTTAGAATGGAAAAGGAAGGTTATATGAAAGACGAAGAAATAGAGTTGAGATATTTCTATCGATTTATTCTGTTGTTTATCATAGGAAGTTGTCTGTTGTTTCTGCCTGTAAGGGCGGAGGCAGCAGCAATTTCTAAAACGATGCAGACAACTGCTGATTCAAAACGACTTACAGCACCGGTGACAGTTTCCAATACTGCTTCGGTGCAAAAAAAATGGTATCAGACGGCCCGCACCATTATGCATGCGGCAGGAGGAATCGGGAAAACAGATTATACAAACTCAAAAGAAGCTTTAAAAACAAATCTAAAACGGGGAAAAAGACTGATCGAAATCGATTTTAGGTTTACAACAGATGGAACTTTAGTCTGTAATCATGATTGGAACAATAATAAAGGGAAACCACTTTCGCTTGCTTCCTTTCTTGGGACAAAGACAAGTGGAGGGTATACACCACAGACAGCCGAAGAGGCTGTTAAAACGATAGCAGCATTTAAGAATGCATATCTGGTGGCCGATTCAAAGGAAAGTGATATTGCAAAAGTATATCAAGAGCTGGTCGATATTTGTAAAAGAACGGGAAACACCAGTTTTTTAAACAGAATTGTCGTTCAGCTTTACTACAAAAGTGATTATACGAAGGTGAAGAAGATATATGCCTTTAAAAACTGGAATTTCACATTATATCGTCTAAAACCCAGCAAGGACAAGGAATACAAAGATATCGCTTCATTTTGTAAGAAAAACGGGATTCAGACGATTACAATGCGCTATAATTGGGTCACAAACGCCAGAATGAAAATATTAAAAAAATATGGAATTACCGGACTGGCTTACACGGTCAATTCCAAATCCACCTACAAGAAATTAAGGAAACTGGGCATTACTGCTATTTTCACGGATTTTTTGTAAAAAGAAAGGGATAGAATGAAACAACATACATATAAATCGGGTTTTGTAACACTAATTGGAAGACCAAATGTAGGAAAATCTACATTGATGAACCAGCTGATCGGACAAAAAATTGCCATCACATCCAGTAAACCACAGACGACCCGGAATCGGATTCAGACAGTCTATAGCTGCGAGGAGGGCCAGATTGTTTTTATTGATACGCCGGGAATTAATAAGGCGAAAAACAAATTAGGGGATTACATGCTGACTGCAGCCGAGCGTACTTTAAAAGAAGTGGATGCTATTTTGTGGTTAGTGGAACCAACCACATTTATCGGTGCCGGAGAACGCTATATTATCGAGAAATTATCGAAAGTAAAAACACCGGTTATTTTGATTATCAATAAGATTGATACAGTCCCGGAAGAGGAAATCTTAAAGGCAATTGTAGCCTACAAAGATGTGTGTGAATTTGCTGAAATTGTCCCTGTTTCTGCAAAAACAGGTCGCAATAAAGAAGAAATCATTTCCTCTGTTTTTAAATATTTGAAAGAAGGACCGATGTATTACGATGAGGATACCATTACGGACCAGCCAGAGCGGCAGATTGTCGCAGAGTTGATCAGGGAAAAAGCACTTCGCCTTTTGTCTCAGGAAATCCCTCATGGTATTGCAGTTGTCATTGATAGTATGAAGGAAAGAAATGGTGGTCGGCTTGTGGATATTGATGCCACAATTATCTGTGAGCGGGATTCCCATAAGGGAATCATTATTGGAAAACAGGGTGCCATGCTAAAAAAAATCGGATCGCAGGCACGTACAGAGATGGAAAATCTTCTGGATATGAAAGTGAACTTAAAATTATGGGTTAAGGTAAAGAAGAACTGGAGAGACAGTGATTTTCTGCTGAAAAACTATGGGTATAATCAAAAAGAGATTTAAAAAGTGCAGGGGGGAAGACGTTGAAAGAACAAATTAAGGTAAAAGGAATCGTTCTTCTTCAGGCCCCTGTAGGCGAATATGATAGACGGGTGGTTCTTCTTACGTTAGAAAAAGGTAAGATTAGTGCATTTGCCAGAGGTGCAAGGCGACCGAACAGTCCTTTGATTGGAGTTTGTCAGCCAATGACTTTTGGTACTTTTTTTCTCTATGCAGGAAGAAATTCTTTTACCCTTCTTTCAGCAGAGGCGGATCACTATTTTCCAGAATTGAAAAAGGATCTTTTGTCTGTCTCCTACGGAACTTATTTTCTGGAGCTTGCAGCCTGGCTTACCCGGGAAAATAATGATGAACGGGAGATTTTAAAGCTTCTTTATGCCAGTCTTCGGACCCTTGAAAAAAATAAGATTCCCAAAAAATTAATCCGCTGTATCTTTGAACTTCGAATCATGACCTGTTTTGGGGAGGGGATTCAGGCATTTTCCTGCATAGAATGTGGAAGAGAGGATAATTTATTTTTCTTTTCCGGAAACAGGGGAGGATGCTACTGTAAAAATTGTAAGTCCTATGCTTCTGATGTCCTGCGGTTAGAGGAATCTACACTCTATACGCTTCAATATATCATTGTGACTCCAATTGAAAAATTATTTCATTTCGTTGTGTCAGAGCCAGTTCTTTTACAGCTTATGAGAATCAGCCGTTCTTATATCAGCAGTCATGTTAGGGGAGAGTTTAAATCTTTAGAGATGATTGATGTGCTTGAAATAGATGAGATGGACAGGAAAAAGAGCAAGAAAAAAGAATAAAATGCCGTTTTTGTATTGAAATGTTTACAGAAAACAGGTAGAATATACAAACAGTGTTTTTAAGAAAGTGTTAAGAAAGGTAGATGAACAATGGAAAAAACAATGGAAAAGATTGTAGCTTTAGCAAAAGCGAGAGGTTTTGTGTACCCGGGTTCTGAAATTTACGGAGGTCTGGCAAATACGTGGGACTATGGCAATCTTGGTGTCGAATTGAAAAATAACGTAAAAAAAGCCTGGTGGCAGAAATTTATTCAGGAGAGCCCTTATAATGTAGGTGTGGACTGTGCCATTCTTATGAACCCACAGACATGGGTGGCTTCTGGACATTTAGGTGGTTTTTCTGATCCGTTGATGGATTGCCGTCAGTGTCATGAAAGATTCCGGGCAGATAATATTATAGAAGATTATTGCAAGGAGAATGGAATAGAATTAGAAGGTTCCGTTGATGGGTGGACTGCAGATGAGATGATGGCATTTATCAAGGAGCATGGCATTGCCTGCCCAACTTGTGGAGCCCATGATTTTACTGATATCAGACAGTTTAACCTGATGTTTAAGACCTTTCAGGGTGTTACAGAGGATGCAAAGAACACGGTATATTTAAGACCGGAGACAGCACAGGGTATTTTTGTGAATTTTAAAAATGTACAGAGAACATCCAGAAAGAAAATTCCGTTTGGAATTGGACAGATTGGTAAGTCTTTCCGTAATGAGATCACACCGGGTAACTTTACTTTCCGTACAAGGGAATTCGAACAGATGGAGCTTGAATTTTTCTGTGAGCCTAATACTGATCTTGAGTGGTTTACCTATTGGAGAAGTTTCTGTATTAACTGGCTGAAATCTTTGGGAATGAAAGAAGATGAGATGCGTTGTCGAGATCATGGAAAGGAAGAGCTCTCTTTCTATTCTAAGGCAACCACAGATATTGAATTCTTATTCCCGTTTGGCTGGGGTGAGTTATGGGGAATTGCAGATAGAACAGATTATGATTTGACCCAGCATCAGACTGTATCCGGACAGGATATGAGTTATTTTGATGATGCTAAGAAAAAAAAGTATGTACCATATGTAATTGAACCATCTCTGGGTGCAGATCGTGTGACTCTTGCATTTTTATGTGCAGCTTATGACGAGGAAGAAATCAATGATGGCGATGTAAGAACTGTGCTTCATTTCCATCCGGCATTAGCACCGGTTAAGATTGGTGTACTTCCACTTTCTAAAAAACTGGCAGAAGGTGCTGAGAAAATTTACCAGGAATTATCCAAGCAGTATAACTGTGAGTATGATGACCGTGGAAACATTGGAAAACGTTATAGAAGACAGGATGAGATTGGTACACCTTTCTGTATCACTTATGATTTTGATTCTGTAGAGGATGGTGCTGTTACTGTCCGTGACAGAGATACGATGGAACAGGAACGTGTTAAAATTGAGGATTTAAAGACATATTTTGAAGAAAAATTTGCATTTTAAGAAAGCAGATTATAAATAACTGTTTTATTCAAGGTGTGACAAAATAAAGTATAAAAGTCCAGACCGGTGCAGGTGATTCATCTTCTCCGGTCTGAATTGTGCAAAAGAGAAAAAGAAGATTGAAGGGATCAGGCATGGAAAGAATACATAATAAGAAAACTTCATTGACAGAAAAAGCCGAGTATCGACAGCTGATAAAAAAATGGATTAAGATTCATTTTCGGATTTTATGGTGGCTTACCTTTATCGGAATCGCGGCGGAGCTTTTGATTAGCATTCTTGTTTGGAAAGAACAGCTCGCTTCAATCTCTCTTGGTCATTATGCACTCAAATATTTAATTATTCCCGCTTCTGGAAGTATGCTGGTTGTGGTGCTTTGCCGTTTCTTTTTGTCACGGAAAAAGCTGCAGGAGATTCAGAGGGCTTATATTGTCACATTCGCTATTTCTGCAAATTGTTTTATCCTGGCTTCTGTCCATAATGTTTTTTATTCGATTGGCTGTATTTTTCTTCTTCCCATTTTCCTTACATCATTTTATGGTGATTACAGGCTGACGACGAGTGCCTATGGAATTACCTTTGTTCTTTTAATTATTTCCCAAGTCTTTGTGACATGGGATACTACCAGACTGGACAATCAGACAAGAGAGTTGGCCCTGTGTAATTTGGCGATTGTTCTTGTATGTCTTCTTGCCGGTTATGGGATTTGTATTTTTATTATTTACTATGAAAAAGAACGGCAGGAACTCTTTTATGAACAGATGATAGAAATCAGGGAGAACAAAGACCGGGCGAATAAAGATGAACTGACAGGTCTTTATAATAGAAGAGGACTCAAAGAGGCCTTTTCCAGATTAGAGTATAATCCGGAGAAGGGAATCTATTTTGTTATGATCGATATAAATAAGATGAAAACAGTCAATGATACCTATGGACATGGTAAGGGAGATGAGATATTAAAGTTTCTTGGAAATGTATTATGTTCATATAATTCTGATAAACAGATGAGCTTTCGCATTGGTGGAGATGAGTTTTGCATTCTTTTTTACGAGCATAGCAAAAGTCAGGTGGAAACCATATGCAGGAAGATTCAGGAATCTTTCAAAATGAAGCAGTTAGAAGAGAAGTTGTGGAATGATGAGAATGTGATATCCGTCAGTATCGGTATCGCAGAACTGACAGAAGGAATGAGTGCGGAAGAGCTTTCTCATTTAGCAGATCAGCTCATGTATAAAGAAAAAGGTAAGAAAGCGTCTTTTCTCATATAGACATAATACATAAAATTTCTCAACAAAAAATGAATTATTTGATTAATTAAATTTCATTGTAAAAAAAATAACAAAGAATATTGTATACATGCCAAAAAAAACTGTTTTTTTTGGCTTCATGTGATATAATATTTTTCGGTTGAAATAAAAAATAGAAAAGGGTAATAATGGCATAGCCGTTATTGATACACAAAACTATCTATCTAATTTTAGGAGGTAATGTACAAATGGCAAAATGGGTATACCTGTTCAGCGAAGGAAATGCGAACATGCGAGAGCTTCTCGGTGGTAAAGGTGCAAACCTTGCAGAGATGACGAATTTAGGACTTCCAGTACCACAGGGCTTTACAATTACAACAGAGGCGTGTACACAGTACTATGAAGACGGCGAGAAGATCAATGATGAAATCATGGGTCAGATTATGGAATACATAGGAAAGATGGAAGAAATCACTGGTAAGAAGTTTGGAGATAAGGAGAATCCTCTTCTCGTATCTGTTCGTTCTGGAGCAAGAGCTTCTATGCCAGGTATGATGGATACCATTTTAAATCTTGGTTTAAATGAAGAAGTAGTAGAAGTATTGGCAAAGAAATCCGGCAACCCACGTTGGGCTTGGGACTGCTACAGAAGATTCATTCAGATGTTCTCTGATGTAGTTATGGAAGTTGGAAAGAAATACTTTGAAGAATTAATCGACAAGATGAAAGCTGAGAAAGGCGTTACACAGGACGTTGATCTTACAGCAGATGATTTA
>JAUNBT010000128.1 GCA_030526985.1 Lachnospiraceae bacterium
TAGTTGCACAATTAGAACCTGATAGTTAGGGGGATAAGGTATGCTTGAGATTGGCACTGTGATAAATGGAACCTATAAGATATTAAATAAGATTGGGCAGGGAGGTATGAGTGTTGTATACCTTGCAATGAATGAAAGAGCGAATAAGCAATGGGCGATCAAAGAATTGAAAAAGGATGGAAGCCAGAATTATGAAGTGATAAGGCAGGGGTTAATAGCAGAAGCAGAATTCCTTAAAAAATTACGCCATCCCAATTTGCCTTGTATCGTTGATATCATTGAGAATGAAGATACCTTTCTCATTGTGATGGATTATATTGAAGGGAGAACTCTGTATGATCTGCTTCAGGAATATGGAGCTTTACCACAGGAAGAAGTGATTGTGTGGGCAAAACAAATCTGCAATGTGCTGATTTATCTCCATTCGAGAACTCCACCGATTATTTATCGGGACATGAAACCATCTAATATAATGCGAAAACCGGATGGGAATGTAGTAGTAATTGATTTTGGAACGGCCAGAGAATATAAGAATACAAGAGAGGCAGATACCACCTGTCTTGGAACACAGGGATACGCAGCACCGGAACAGTTTGGCGGGCAGGGACAAACAGATGCCAGAACAGATATCTATTGTCTGGGAGCGACTCTTTATCATTTGGTGACAGGACATGACCCGGCAAAACCGCCCTATGAGATGTATCCTATTCGGATTTGGGATGATACTCTGTCAGCAGGATTAGAGGAAATCATTTTAAAGTGTACGCAGAAAAATCCAAAAGACCGTTATCAAAATGGAAATGAACTGCTCTATGCCTTGGAACATTATTATGAGCTAGAAGAAGAGTACAGAAAGGTGCAGAAGAAAAAAATACTGTCATTTTTCATATGTACTGGTTTGGTGTTTTTATTTGGAATGGGAGCTTTGTTTGGAAATAGAAAAGAGAATCAGTTGAAAGCCCGCAGTTATGAGTCTTATTTGGAACAGGCTATGTCCCTGATTACCTTGCCGGAAAAAAAGGAATATTATACAAAAGCAATCAGTTTGAATCCAGCAGATGTAAAAGGGTATCTTGCCATGCTTGAGGATTATTTAAGTGATGAAGAATTTTCATCGGAAGAAGTCTCAGCAGTGACAGAAGCATATAGTAGAGAGAATGGAGGACGAACCAACTTAAGTTATTTGGAAAAAAATAAAGAAGGATACGGGGAATTTTGTTTTCAACTCGGGATTGATTATTTTTTTAAATTTCAAGGGACGACTGGGAAAACAACAGCACAGAGCTGGTTTCAGAAAGTACTTACCTTAGATTCAAAAGTAATAGAGGAACAAAAAAGAAAGAGAGTAGAAATCTATAATCGGATTGGTTCCTATTATGAATCTTTAGGAAAGTCAGATTTGAGTGGTGAAACGGAAAATGTTGAGTACAACAATTTCTTTGAAGATTTATCAAAATTGAATCAAAACGAGTTGGCGGATATGGGGAACCAGACGACAGCAATTACCCTTTACAATGAAATTGCTGTTCAGATCAGCAGTCATGCATTTCATTTTATGCTTTATGGAATTACAGGAGAAAAGATGGAAAAAGAGCTGAAAATGATAGAAAATAGAATGCCTCAATTGTCAGATGATATGTCTGAAAGTAGAATTCTTTCTCTTAAAAATAATATCGAAGCTGCCCATCAAAGTATTGCAATCGCACAGAATATGATGCAGCAGACGAGAAAATGATGGGAGGCGGATGAATGACAGGAATGGAAATCCTGAATGAGCAGATACAGATTTATCACACAGTATCTGTCCTATGCGTTTTCTTTTTTCTACTATTTCTGATAACAGATATTGTTCTGTTTCGGTATTTAAGAATAGATAAGGTGTTTGGATACCTGACAGGGAGAACAGAAAAAAAGTCAATAGAGATAATGATGCAAAATCAAAGAAATGACAAATTTGAAGTGATAAAATCAATTGTCATAATTCATACAGAAGAAGATATCGAAAAAACAAATCTAATATAGTCTTTTATGGTTAACACATTTTTTATGTCTAATACAATCTAATTTATCTATTATAATCTTACAAATCTATAAAAAGTTCAGGAGGAGCGTATGAAGTTGAGAAAAAATCTGAAACACAGTAGGTACTTTGCGTTGGTATGGGTGGTGCTGTTGCTTATGATAATTCATTTAGCTGTTTGTGCAGAAGAAACAAGTGGGGAGGCAGAAACTTCTAATTATAATATAAACATCGAGGTAAGCCATGCCAAAATAAAGCTTTCGGGAACGTCTAAGGGACAAAAGCAGGAACTAACAATAGAAAATAGTAGGGTGTGTTCTTTTGATTTGGAAACTGGACTGAAAATCGAGATAACTCCAGAAACTGGATATTATATTGAAAAGGCGGAGGATGGCAAACATAGTATTGAAAACATGGCAAATTCTATTAATTGGGAAATAGAGAGTCTGTCTGAGAAAAATGACCATATCCAGGTTGTAACAAAAAAGATAGAAAGTATTCTTGAAATGACGAAAAAACAGACAGAACTTCGGTATGGCAATGAGTATGGTTTGGATGAACTTTTTTCTATTGCGGAAAAAGTGCCGGTAGAAGCATTAGATATTAGATACACATTTTCAATGGCAAAAAAGGCTCAGGTAGATGGGAAGGTAGAGATAATAGACGAGGGCAGAAAGCTTTCGGTGCCGGAATATACGCTGGAGGATACCGTAGATCTCCTTGTGATAGGAGAAAGAAAAGGAGAAAAGATATTTGAAAGTGGTACTTTTCAATTTACTGTTTCTGGGAATGGGATTTTAAAGGGGGAGGATTATGAACTGGGAGATGGATATGGACAGAGAATAGACGGGGTGTATTATGTAAGAAACTTGGACAAATTATTTTTAAATGCTAAAAACTATACTGACTTTAGACTTTTGCAGGAAAATGGAACTCCATTAAGAGAATGGATGAGTATCTCCAAGAATCAAACATTAGACAAGATGGTCGGCGAGGGAATCATTTATTTGCAGATGAAAAAAGAAGAAGGAGAGAAAATAGTTTCTGAACGGGTGGGTTTTGTCTATGATCAAACACCGCCGGAAATCAAAGTGAATATAATAGGAACGGCGGTGGAAGGGGAAAAGATAAATGACGAGAATATTGTATGGTATCAGTCAGCTGATTTAGAAGCAGTCATAAAAGAAGAGGGGGCAGGCATACAGGAAGTAAGTTATTATATTGATGATAATACAAAAAAAAAGCCGGTTTCCTTTGAGGATGGAAAATATAAATTAGCATGCACGGAGGAAGGATATCACATTTATACAATCTTTGTTGTTGATAAGGCTGGGAACGAAAGTCAGCTTGAAAAAGAGATAAATTGTGATACGACACCACCTGTTATTAGTGATATTCAATACTATAATGAAAAAGGAAAGACCAGCGGCACTAAAAAAACGGAAGAGGAAATCTGGTACAATGGCAACAGTTTAAAACTTGTATTTCAAGTATCCGAGCAAAAAGAAAATACAAAAGTATCTGGTATCAAAGAGGTAAAATATCGGTTAGAAGAAGGAAAGGAATCTGTCATTCAAAAAAATGAAAATGGCTCCTATGAAATATTTTGTGAAGAGGGGATTCATACATATACAATAAGTGCAGTGGATTTCGTTGGAAATGAAAAGAAATATCAGCAGATAGTCTGTTATGATAATACTTCTCCAAGTGATGAGGTCTATGTAAAATATATTTCTGATTTAAAAGAGAAAGAATCTGAAGAGAATATAACACTTTTTCAAAGATTAAAGGAAAAAGCAGAAAAATTTTTCTCTAAAGAAAGATTAATTATCCAGGTATTTGTCCGAGATAACCAGACCCCATCGTATGTAGAAGGATCGGGAATAAAGACCATCGATGCAAACCTTTCCGGCTTGCCTCAATCAGAGGGTGGATGGGAGAGACTAGAAGATTCGGCAATTGTGAATACGGAGGAAAAAACGCGATACACTGTTTTTCAAAAAAAAATACTACTTTCTGAAAATAATATTGATTATTTAAAGACGAAATTAGTCTTAAATCGTATTACTGATTATGCGGGAAACGAATGTAGGGAAGTAAAACCAGATCTTTTAGGTGAGGATAATACCATATTATATATGGATGGTACTTCCCCAAAACTGTCTGTCAATCTCACAAAGGGTAAGGCGGAGGAAATGGCAGGTATCTTATTTGATAATGTGATTTATTATAAAAATGACTATGTCCCTGTTTTTTTTATGAAGGAAGATTTCTTTTTCGATGATAAAGGCGAAGAAAATGGAGTTACACAGTATAATGTCAATCTGATTGATGAAAATGAAATGGAAGAAAGTAGTTTTTTAAGTGGAAAGTGGAACACGGATGTTCAGGGTTCCGTTTACACCTATCAGAAAGTCTGAATGCTGATCAAGGAAAAATCGGGAGGTATCGTCTTTCTTTTTCTTACACAGACGGTTCGGATAATAAGATGGAGGAAGTGAAGGGCGCGGTGATAGGTGGGACTGTTTCTCAAGGGGTCTTTACAAGTAAAATGCTTGTGATTGACAAAGAAATTCCGTCAATTTCCAATATTATCTATTATAATGGCGGCTACGAAGATGAAAATGCAGCATATGAATGGAAGGAGGATACGTCCCTTTTTATAACGAACAGAAAAAACAAAAATGATTTTACTATGACTTTTGATGTAGAAGATTCTTATTTGGATGAAAACAGCGTGGTGGTAACTGCCATCAATCAAGAAACGAAAGAAACCATGGAATATACTCTAAAGAATACGCCGGATCATCTTTTGATGACAAATAAAGAAAGAGAAAATGGAACAAAAAACAAAAGCAGTTTCCGTTTTTTGTTTGATAAAGAGGGAATATGGAAATTTCAAATCAGTGCCAGAGATTACGCAGGAAATGAAGCGGTAATAAAAGAGGATGATCAAAAACTTTTGAATAAAAAAGTGATTTTGGATCATACAGCCCCTGTTCTTCATGTATCCTATGAAAAAGAATGGTCCAATATAATCGACAATAAATTGAAAGATAGAGAAACAATTTCTGGAAGCGACGCAGAATGTTTCATAAAAGAGGAGACTTCTGTATTATTTTCCATTCAGGAAAGTAATTATACTGATAAACAGGAGGATGTAGGAATAGAACCAGAGTTGACAATTACGTATCAGAGGAATGACAGCGAAAAAGAAAGTGTGACGAAGATTAGAGACTGGACTTTTCGCAATGGAATGGCCATGGCAAAAGCGGATTTAAAGAAAGAAGGACACTATAAATTTACGCTTACCTATGCGGATCCATCTCAAAATGTCCTGACAGCAGAAAAAACGAAAACAAATGAAACTGAAAAATGTATGGGAAAAAGCGAAGAAGGAACATATGTCAGTCCATATATTACCTTGGATTTTACAAATCCGGTTGTAGAAACTTCTGTTTCAAAAAGTCCAATTTATACACTAGAGGGAAGAAATTATTATCAAAAAGAAGTTACCCTGACTGTTAGGATTATAGAAGAAAACTTTCGGGCAGAAGATTTTTTGTTGAGAGCAAATGGTGATTTTGTAAAAAAGGATGAAGAAGAATGGATTTTATCTGAGGTGAAGACGAAGGAGGGGAAAAAACAGGCATGGGTTGCGACATTTACCTGGGTGGAAGAAGACAGCTACAATATATCCTATACCTATCTAGATTTGGCAAAGAGAAAAGGAACCTATAAAGAGGGTAATTTAAGAAAAATTACAATTGATAAGAGTAATCCAAAGATTCAGGTCACTTGGATCGACAAAGCAAAAGTGCAGAATGAAAAATATTATAATCAGACCCGGATTGCCCATATCTCAGTAATAGAGGATAACTTTGATGAATCCCAAACAGACTGGTCAAAGATGAAGTCCTCCAACCGGGAAGGCATGACAATAGGAAAGTGGCAGCATGGTGGCAAGATACACAGCTGTGATGTCACATTTGCGGAAGATGGAGATTATACATTGCAATTTTCTATTACAGATTGTGCTAAGAATAAAACCAATTGGTCAGGTGGGGAATTTGTCATTGATAAAACAGTGCCGGTACTCTCTATCACTTTTGATCAGAATAATGCAAGGAATGGAAACTATTATAATGCACCAAGGATTGCCCTGCTTCAAGTGGAAGAACATAATTTTCGTCCGGACGAGATCAACTGTCAAATAACAGCATCGAAAGATGGTCATAAATTGGATCCACCTTTGATGGGACCGTGGTCAGGGGAGGATCAGCACAGAGCATCAATTCCTTTTGATCTGGATGGAGATTACACATTGTCACTTCGTTATACTGATCTTGCGGGAAACAAAGCAAAGGAAGTACAAGTTGAGGGCTTTACCATTGATCTTACCAAACCAGAGTGTAAAATCAGGAATATAGAGGACCATTCTGCCAATGCAGATGTTGTGGCACCGGAAATCGAATATACAGATCAGAATTTGGATGAAAATCAGGTAAAAATTACTTTGACAGGAAATAAAAATGGCATGGTTGATTACGAGAAAGGAGAGGCGACAACCATTCATCATGGAAAAAGAATTCAGTGGAAAGATTTTAGTCGAAAGGAGGAAGTGGATGATATTTACACACTAGAACTTACTGTGACAGACAAAGCGGGAAATCAGTCTAGTGTGAGAAAAAGATTTTCTGTAAATAGATTTGGATCGAATTACATTTTTGGAAAAGAGACAGAGAGCCTTTTAAAAAAATATTATTCCTGTAAAGAAATTCCGCTTGAAATTAAAGAAATCAATGTCGACGAGTTAAAAGAGAAAAAAGTTACGGTAAAAAATGAAAGGAATGAACGTTACACTTTGTCAGAGGGAAGTGACTATACAGTTACAGAATCGAATAATCAATATCACTGGAAAGAGTATATTTACAACATTCATGCAGATATTTTTAAGGAGGAAGATCAATATACTGTAACACTATTTTCAAAAGACAAGGCAGATAACCAAATGGATAATAACACAAAAGAGAAATCCATTTCTTTTGTAATCGATAAGACAGCCCCAACAGGGATTATGACAGGGTTAGAAGAAGGTGCCTATAAGGAAGAAAAGCATAAAATCAGTGTCGGTGCAATTGATAATTATCAATTAAAATATGTGACTCTACTGGTAGATGAAACGGAATATTGTACATTTACAACGGATGATTTTTCCGATGTCAGCCATACAGCAGACATTATCATTCCGGGTAAAGAAAAAGTACAAAAAATAAAGCTGAAAATGGAAGATCAGGCAGGAAATATTGCGGTGACAGAGGAAACAGACTGTTTGATTTGTGCAAGCACATGGGTACAGTTTGTCCATAACAAGACAATTCTCTTTCTAATGGGCGGAGCTGGTGTGGCTCTTGCGTTGCTCATTTTTGTCGCACTCTTGCAAATCCCACCTTTTTCCCGTAAAATAAAACAGGCGAGGAAGAATACTACGAGAAAAAAGAAGTGAGGTTAGCAAAAATGCAGAAGGACGATATTATAATTCGGAAAGCAATTGTACATATATTGGATTATCAGAAAGGCGTACTTGGGCTTTCCGATGCGCTTTTGGAGCTGTCTCCAGATTTGAATGATTTTATCCGGGGGCATATCTATAAACTGGTTGCCAGTGATGACATGAAAAAATGTCATTTTAATGAGGAAAATTCACCATTTTATTCTATGTTAGAGACTTTCGATGAAGCGGATGAGGAAACTTATATTGGCGTCAGCAAAAAAGCGGCAGAATGTTTCTTTGAAGTGATGTGTGACAGCGGGGAGATTCCCTCAGCGGACCTTGTGGTGGCCAGTTTTCAGATTGAGAGTACAGTTCATCTCGCTTTGCTCAAGATGAATTATAAGGAAAATTATGTCCACGCTCAGCTAGGTGAGAATCAAAATGACATTATAAAAGAACGGATTGTGCTTCCATCGGAGTCTTCGCGACTGACAGAAGCAGCAGTGATTAATTTAAAGACGATGGAAATCCGACTGATTGAAAAACGATATGAAATCAATGGAGAAAAGGTGGATTATCTGTCAGAACGGGTTCTTTTATGTCACACGGACTTGCCTCCCAAAAAGAAACTTAATATTCTCACAAAGGCAATTCAGGATATTAATAATAAGTATGATGACAGAGATATCAATGCCAAGATGGAAGCAAAGAGTATTCTCCAACAGGAATTTGTGGAAAACCAGCAGTTCGATGTAAATGAGATTGGGGATAAAATTTTCGGCGACCATGTGGAGATGAAGCAGGACTTTGATGAAGTGTTAGAAAAGTATGATATGCAGTACGATACCTTCACCGTCACAAATGAAAATACAGTAAAAAAACTAGAAAAACAGGTTCTGCTCACAGATACCGGAATTGAAATCAAGATTCCGATGGAGGAATACAATTCAAAAAGTAATGTAGAAGTATTGGAAGAACCCGGCGGTGTCAAAACAATTGTAATTAAAAATATTGAAAATCTTACATTAAAATAAGGAGTTCACAAGAAGAAAAGAAACTATTTTGAAAAGTTTCTTTTCTTTTTTGTTTTTTTATGCAATAAAACAGCTTTCTTTTGCATTAACCTTATAGAAAGAAAAAAGGAAAATCAAAAAGGAGGAGTCTATGAAAGATAGTAAAAAAATAATAAGGACTGTTCACAGAATGAAACAAAGGAAAGCAGTACGATTATTCTTGTTATTATTGTCTTCGATAATGTTTTCAGGTATTTTTTCAGGATGTCAGTTTCAGATGGAAGAGGGTACACTGCCGATTTTGACAGTAACAATTTTGAAAGTTGGAAAAGCAGATGCCATTATGATTCAGACGGAAGATAAAGTCATGATGATTGATACCGGGGAGGAGGACGACAAAGATAAGCTGGCCATATTTTTGAAACAGGAAAATATCTCTAAAGTAGATTACTTGATTATCACCCATTTTGATAAAGACCATGTGGGAGGA
>JAUNBT010000523.1 GCA_030526985.1 Lachnospiraceae bacterium
AAAAAGTCAATGATCCGGGCAGCAGGGTTTCCCAGGTGGCAGAAAGCCCATATAATTCTGCCCCGACTTAATAAGATTCGCAGGTATACAAAAACGTGAAGTTCAGCTATAATTATCATAAACATGCGCCTGAGGACATAAAAACAGTACATGGAAAGGAGCGATATGATTGCAGAGATATACCATAAAATCAGCAGTACAGGGAGCAATCTTACGGAACGACTGGAAGATGAATTGACCGGAAATTATTTTGGGAATTTGCGATATATTCCCTTTTGCCGTGGGCTCGGAAAAATACTGGGAAATTATGTGAAATGCAACGATGAAGAAGAACTAAGACATGATTTTTTGAGCATTGATACGGAAGAATGGAATACGGAGTTTTGGAAAAAATCCGGCGAAGGTGAAATCGACTGTTATATGGACGGCATTGGAGACATTGCACTCGGAATTGAAGTGAAATTCTACAGTGGATTATCTGGCAAAAACCAACTGAAACGGGAAGCCAGGATGCTTCAGGAGTGGAGCGAAGATCATAATAAGAAGATTTTATTGTTTACCGCACCCAAAGAAGCTGATTGCAAAAGGGTTTACGGAGATAACAAGAAAGATGTTGAAGACATGGGTGTTAAGCTATGCTATTTGACCTGGGTGGACGCATTGGAGGGGCTGGAGAAAGTTGTAACAGAAACCGTTTTTGAAGAATTGATCATTAACGATTTGAGAGAATTGCTCACCTTGAAGGGCTTTAAGGGGTTTAAAGGATTTTTGATTCCAGAGAAAACAGGAAAAATCAATGAAACAGACTGTTGGACGTTTAACAACAAAGAGGAACGGACATTTAACTTTCGTTTTTCGATACCAGAGATAGGAGATGAAACATATGGATTCGGTAAATAAAACTCACGCACAAAATATTAACAATGCATTTAAAGTGGTGTTTAAAACACTAGAGAGCGTAGAAAATTTAATCAACTGTTGTATTTCAAAATTTGATCAGGAGCAATATCACTTGCCGACAGAACGATTTTTAAGATTTAGTTCTGACCGAACCTGGCAAGGCTGGATTTATTGGAGTTTTATTTTGATTTTTCAGCGCACAGAAGATGGCCCTTTGGAAAAAAACAATTGGATAAACGGACCTCTCTATGCGGTGGAAATAGATCTCGATGCTGAAGTCAATGAAAATGCACCGCAGCTTTTGATCGCAAAGATGGAATACGACGATATTGGAGAATGGCCTGAAGGGCTCTCTCCTTCGGAACATGGTAAATTCTATGACCCTATTCATGAGGAAAAATATTTTGAGGGCAAAGACCTGGAGGACGGACTCCGCTGTGTCGTGCCGAAACGCAGTTGTGAAGATACTGTGAAAAGGAGCTACAAAAATTTACGGAGAACCATTGTAAAAAGGCTCCCTTTGGTTGAGATTACCGAAGAAAACTACCTGGACGAGATTTTTGGAGGCATTGAACAGCTTGCAAAATTGCCTCTGAAATAGCCATTCTGTTATTTTCTGCGGCTTGCGATCTGGGTCAGCAGGGTTTCCCAGGCGGCAGGGTCTGTGTTTTCAAAAGTCATATCGG
>JAUNBT010000524.1 GCA_030526985.1 Lachnospiraceae bacterium
TCGTATAGATATTGCCCGTCAAAGTCTTTACAGTTAAAAGTTTGCAGAATAATATCTGTAATCATTGTCAGTGTGTTCTCGTGGTAACACATCGGCATCTGCCTCTCTGATAGCAGAAATGCAACATCGTATCCTCGGTCATCAACAGCATGAATCCAACCAAGCGAGTCGAAATTGTATCCTCGCTCCTTGCACTTAGCGTGGAGCAACTCAATATCTTCAACCTTCGGCAAAACTTTCAAGGAATAACCGTTTGAAAAAGCAAAGAATCAGTCAATGCCAAATATCGTTAGGTGCCCGGCAAAATTATCATTTATAGTATTTAGCATTATTTATCGACTCTTTCTTCTTTCCACCCATAAAGAGGTTGTAATAAATTCAAATCATGCTGTTTGATAAATTTAGTCATTAGATGGTCAAAATAGCTTGACATTTTATCTAATGCCACTACGGTTTCGTTTTGCTGCAGATCACTATTTAGTCTGCTGACGATGGGAATACCATTTGGCGTCCAACCATATTTTGCATCTATTTGCACATAGTCACATTTTCGTACATTAATCGGCTCTGTCAGCGCAAGATGACCTGCCAACCGTGGACAAAAGCCCGAACGTTTCACATCTTGAGCAGGAAGCGCTAAATTAATCATGGCGTTACGGATCTTGCCTCTGTCGATACCACCCACTTTAGTGGAGTAATACCGTATTCCACTAAATCCATTTGTGTGATTGCAAAATTGGTAGACCATTTGTGGTATGATATACTCCTGCTTGAATGATGCTTCTGGATGCTTACAAACGATCGAACATGCCATTATTAAAGGCCATAATAAAATATCATCTACCAACCTATCGAGCGTATGCTTGTATTCAACATCGTCATTCTTCACTGAATTCAATATTAGCGGAATATCATGGCTTTTATCAGCAAAAGTCAAGTCGGCTAACCTGAGGTGCTGAGGGCTTAATACATCGTTCTTATCTTGTGTGAAAATGAACAGTGATACCCAAAAGGTATCAAGGGGAGGCTTCCCCAACTCAAGATAACAATCGTAAATAGATTTTCCTAAGTATATTGATGGAACGCCATGAATACTGTAACGTTGATCTTTGACAAGATGCCGCTTCTCAAATGGAATATGAAACATATCTGTTCTTGAAAATAGCTCCTCTTTATCATTTTGTATTCTTGCTTTAAAGCCAAATTCCACACCAGAGGTTGGCCTTCTTGTACTTTTCTGAAATAGAAGGTCATTTACGCTTTCCAAGGCTGTTTCCATCGACTTATATGATTGAGAGATCTTCCCTCGTAAATATAGAGAAACGGTTTCGATTATTTTAGGAAAAAGGCAAAAGATCAAATCCTTGTTTTCTTGTACTCTGCGTTTAACATAGCCAGCAAATGCATGAACATATCTGTTGTAATCTTCAAATCTCTGTTGAAGATATTCCGGTAGCAAGTCATAATCCGTCCAGTAATACTTTGTATTCTGTACTAATGAATTATATATTGCTATGTTTTTTGCATCTAAATCAAAGTTTTGAATGTTGCTCACCTCCACAAGTTCAAAACATTAAAGCAACCC
>JAUNBT010000129.1 GCA_030526985.1 Lachnospiraceae bacterium
ATAGCTGTCAGAAGGAATGACCCTTCAACGATAAGGAGGACACCCCAATGACAGAGGAACAAAAAGTACAAATAGCTGCCCTTCGTGAACAGGGCAACGGATATAAGAAGATTGCGCAGCTTCTTTCTATTTCAGAGAATACGGTCAAAAGTTTCTGCAAACGGAATTGTATCAGTCGTGACGAAATCAGTGTGAACGATGATGAAATACGATGCCAGTGCTGCGGTAAAACGGTCAAACAGAACCCAGGAAGAAAAAGGAAGAAATTCTGCTCCGACCGCTGCCGTATGAAGTTGTGGTATGAGCATCTTGACCAGGTACAGCGAAAGGCAAACTATGAGTATGTCTGCCCGGTCTGTAAAAAGACGTTTACGGTGTACGGGAATGCCCATCGGAAATACTGCAGTCACGAATGTTACATCGTAGACCGGTTCGGAGGTAGGGCATAATGGAAAAAATCATGGTACCAATCAGTGAAAAATACACACTGACTGTAAATGAGGCGGCAGAATACTTTAATATCGGAACAAAACGAATTCGCAGGATACTTGCAGAAAATCCAGATAAGTTCACAATTGCCTGTGGGAACAAGCTGCTAATCATCCGGCATAAATTCGAGACTTTTATTGATGAAACTACTGCGATAGAACTTGTTTTTATCTGCCGAAAGTAGTTGATAATTATTGGCTTTAGAGTGATATATGGTATGAAGAAATTTGAAAGGAGTTGCATTATGGAAAGACCTAACTTAGCGAGGAAAGAAGTCCTCAATCCGCAGGAAACCATTGAACATTTCGTATTGAGCCGACAGATCCATTGCCAATTGGGAAAAAGCTACTCGACCATTCATACGATTCGAGGGGTCATACGACCTGCTTTCCAGATGGCGGTGGATGACGATGTGTACTGGAAGTATTATGATATGGTTTATATTCTTTTCCACACGGGGATGCGGATTTCGGAATTCTGTGGATTGACCCTGGCAGATATCGACCTGGAAAATAACATTGTAAATATCGACCATCAGCTGCTGCGGGATTCCAATTCCGTCAAGTATATCCAGACCACGAAGACAAATGCCGGAACAAGAAAACTTCCTATAAAAGAAGATGTGGCAGAATGCTTTCGCAGGATTATAGCTGACAGACCTAAGGTAACATTTGAGAAGATGATTGACGGGCATACCGGATTCCTCTGCATTGATGAGGACGGGGAACCGCTTGTGGGCATGCACTGGGAACACCGTTTCAACCACATGGTGGGGAGATACAACAGCATTTTTCGGGTGCAGATGCCGAACATTACGCCCCATGTTTGCCGCCATACTTACTGCAGCAATCAGGCAAAAGCTGGCATGAGTCCGAAGACCTTACAGTATTTGATGGGACATTCTGATATCGGAGTAACCCTTAACACCTATACCTATCTGGGACTTGAGGATGCAGCGGAAGAGATGAAGCGGATGGAAACACTGGAGAAAGCAAGGAAAGAAATGTATGGGGAAGAAAAAGAAAAGCCATTGAAGCAGAACATGTTCAAGGCAATATGAGAATTTAAAATGTGAGACCGTCTGGTATGTATAATGCTGCCAGATGGTCTTTTTTGAGTGGAATCATTAGGGATTTCATGGTATACTTGGCATGATTGAGAAAGCAAATATGAATTTGTAGCATGAAAAAATCGAAAGTCGGAGGAAAAAATATATGTTATTAGGATTTGTAACAATGGGACTATTTCCCATATCAATAATCAGTTTGATTATATATGCAATAATCTACTTGATCAGACGACCAAAGGATAAATATAAATCATTTTCATGTCATCTTATGCGTTATATGCTTATCGGATGTGTGTTGTGCTTGATGTACTTGACTATCTTTTTGGGTGGCTTTGAGTACAATGACACCATTCGACTGATAAACCTTCATCCATTTGTCTGGATAAAAGCGACATATCAAATGGGATATGGAATGATGATGAAACAGTTGCTGACCAATATTGCGATGTTTGTTCCCTATGGTGTGTTGATTCCAGCAGTGTTTTCGAGAATGAGAAAATGGTGGAAAACAGGTATCACCGTATTTGCAACCTCTTTTGTAATTGAAGCCGTTCAGTATTTTATTGGACGAAGCAGTGATGTAGATGATTTAATTATGAATACAATTGGTGGTTGCCTTGGATATGGTATATTTTTTCTGCTGGATATTTGTCTAAATAAAAAGAAGTAAATCCCGATTTGCCAATTCTTAAAACAAAGCTCCCCTGATGGAGATTGACGCCAGAGTAGTCCTAGGGGGTGCATAATTTAACGATGCACCCCCTTGTCTGACTACGTTTTGACTACGATTGAAGAAACAGTTGTGCCATGTTTTGCAACGATATGCCATTTGTGTAGGAAATCAGGCATGATTACAGAAGTGCCGGAAACCCTTGCAAAACCTCGCATTTACGGGCATAAGCTGGCATTTTGTGATAGGAGAAATTTATGATTAGAATACTTTTTGTTTGCCACGGCAACATCTGCCGCAGCCCCATGGCAGAATTTATATTAAAAGATATGGTCGATAAAGAGGGATTATCCGACCAGTTTGAGATTGCGTCAGCGGCCACCAGTTCGGAAGAAATCTGGAATGGCACAGGTAACCCAGTCTATCCCCCTGCCAGAAGAGAACTAGAAAGACATGGAATATACTGCGGCGATAAACGTGCCGTCCAATTAAAACGGTCCGATTATGATTACTACGATTACCTGATCGGAATGGACGAGCAAAATATCAGAAATATCGAAAAAATTACCGGACAGCATGGCGAAAAGATTACCATGCTCTTAGAGCATGCCGGTCTCAAACGGGGAATCCGGGATCCGTGGTACTCCCGGGCGTTTGACGAGACCTATGATGATGTAGTAACAGGATGCCAGGCATTACTTGCCCATATCCTGACAAATTGGAAATAAATTCTGTAAACAAGGTTGAAAATTGGATTTGAAATAAGCTTCATTTTTTTCTTCCTTTTTGTCGCATATCGGTGTATAATAAAAAAACAGGGGAACAATATAATAAAAATGAGGTGGAGCCATATGAATAAAAGAATTTACATGGCATCTCCGACTATGCACGGAGATGAGCTTAAATACATACAGGAGGCATTTGATACAAACTGGATTGCGCCTCTTGGTCCGAACGTGAATCATTTTGAAGAAGAGTTAGCGGCATATTTACAGGAAGATATGTACTGTGCCGCATTAAGCTCAGGTACCGCGGCACTGCATCTTGCAGTGAAGCTTCTTAATATCAAGGAACAGGATACAGTACTTTGTTCCAGTTTTACTTTCTCAGCATCTGCTAATCCGGCAGCCTACGAACGTGCCAATCTGGTATTTATCGATTCGGAGCCGGATACCTGGAATATGTCCCCACAAGCTTTACGAAAAGCATTAATAAAATACCCGGATGCCAAAGCAGTTATTTTGGTGCATTTATACGGAACTCCGGCAAAATTAGATGAAATTATGGAAATATGCCGTGAGTACAACGTACCTTTAATTGAAGATGCAGCAGAAAGCTTAGGAGCCACTTACAAAGGAAGACATACAGGCTGTTTCGGTAAATACAGTGCTCTTTCTTTTAATGGAAATAAAATCATTACAACTTCCGGCGGAGGCATGTTTTTAGCACATGAGAAAGAGGAAGCGGATAAAGCCCGTTACCTCGCAACTCAGGCAAGAGAACCGGCCCGCCATTATGAGCATGTCGTGCTTGGATATAATTACAGAATGTCCAACATTACAGCAGGAATTGGAAGAGGTCAGCTTCACTATATTGAGGAACATATAGAACGAAAAAAAGCAATTTATGAAACCTATCAAAAAGCATTTGCGGATCTTCCTGTGAAGATGAATCCCTATGACAAGGACAACAGTGTGCCGAATTTCTGGCTGTCCTGTATTACAATCAATCCGGAGTCGGATGTGACACCAGATCAGGTGATGAATGCTTTGGAAGCAGAGAACATTGAGTGCCGTCCACTGTGGAAACCAATGCATTTGCAGCCGGTATTTGCAGAATGTGGATTTGTGACACAACTTGAGGCAGACCCCAAAACAGAAGAGACAGGTTCTGTATGCGAAGACCTGTTTCGCCGCGGTGTAACCCTTCCCACTGACATAAAAAATACAGAGGAAGACATGGAGAAAATCATAGGAATTATCCGGGGATTATTTTAAGGGATGAGGAAGAATCATCATTCGGCTGCCTGCCGGAATCTTTAAAGAACAGAACCTGGAGGACAAACAATGTATCAAAAATACATAAAACGATTCTTTGATATCGTAATAGCAGCAGGCTGCATCATTTTGCTAAGCCCTATTATGCTTACCATAGCAATTTTGGTACGAATCAAACTGGGGAGTCCGGTAATTTTCAGCCAGGACCGGCCAGGCTATAAAAATAAAATATTTACCCTATATAAATTCCGTACAATGACAGATAAAAAGGATGCCAATGGCAATCTGCTCCCGGATCATTTAAGATTAACCCGCTTTGGAAAAATCTTAAGATCTACCAGTTTAGACGAACTGCCCGAGTTTTTTAACATCTTGTTTGGGCATATGAGTTTTATCGGTCCTCGGCCTCTTTTGCCCCGCTATGTAGACCTCTACAGCCACCGGCAGAACCGCCGTCACGATGTACTTCCGGGTCTTACCGGTCTTGCCCAGGTAAATGGTCGCAATGCCATAAGCTGGGAAGAAAAATTCGAATTTGACCTTGAATATGTGGAAAATATTTCCTTACTATTAGATATGAAGATATTTTTCCTCACAATCATTCAGGTTTTCAAACGTTCCGGCATTAATGCCGGGGAAGCCACAACAATGGAAGTATTCAAAGGCACCATAAGACAGCGCTTCGGCTATAACAAAGTAAGAACATTGAAGATTCTTTTTACAAAAGCCGGAAAAAAGGTAGAGCTGATTCAGACCTTTCTCTATGCAGCTGGTAATCTGGGAATCCGTGCCTACATATATGGAGCAGATACAGAATTAGACGAGCCCGCATTGCTTGTCTGTCATGAAAGATATCAAACCTGCTCTCCCAAAAATCCGGAATACGGCGACCAGATTTTAAATTTTTGCAAAAAAGAAAAAATACAACTGGTGATTCCTACCTCCGAGGAGGAAGGAGTGCTGTCTGAATACAAAACCCGATTTGAAAAAGCGGGCATCTGCCTGCTGCTCAGCGATTCCCGAGTAGCGGATATCTGCTCCGATACGAAAAAAACGAGAGAGATATTCGGCGAATTTAATCTGGCAAATAGCCAGCCGACAGAAAACTATGCCGCAGCAGCCAGAGAAGAAAACATTTTGGAAAAGGAAGGCAGAAACACAGATTTTACCTCAGAGGGAATTCAGATTGGAACAATGCAGAATCTAACCGGTCAGGACCAATTCGAGGTGGATGTCCTGTGTGACCTTGTCGGAAATCCGATTTATATTACACCGAGAATCGAGGAACAGGCACAAGATGAAGAGATACGCCGATACAAAGTAGTTCAGGATGATGCAATTATCACCGGAACCAAACGCCTGATAGAGGCCCTTGCCCCAACAGGTCCGATGACCTTCTACGTGTCAAAAGACCGGCGCAGCGGCAACATCGAATTTCTCCGTATGAAACCGTTTTTTTCTTCAAATGTACCGATTACGATTAAAGCCGGTGCCGATGAACCGGAAGCAATCATGAAAATGATGTACGATGAAAAACTCAGCTACTGCCCAAAAGCAGCCGATGACAGCATCGTATTTGGCCGGTATGAATACAGTGTCTGTGTTAACATTAATAATGAGATAAAAACGATACATAACTTATCAGAACTTAAAAATCTGGATGCAGACATAGAAGCTGTAATATTTGATTTGGACGACACCCTTTATTCAGAAAAAGAATATATGCGGAGTGGTTTTCATGTTATCGCAGATTATTTAAAACAGGTGGACCATTGCTTTAACAAATTATGTGTCGCCTTTGAAAAAGGGAAAATGCCAATTGAAACCCTCCTGCAGGAGGAAAATATATATACAGAAGAGCTTTTAACAGAATGCCTGAAATTATTCAGGGAACACAAGCCGGATATCCATCTCTATGAGGAAGTTCAGGAACTGTTTTTAGAACTGCACCGGCAAAAGAAACTAATCGGAATCATAACCGACGGAAAAACAGTCAAGCAAAATGCCAAAATCGACAGCTTAGGTCTCCGTTCCATGGTGGATGAGATTATTATAACGGATGAACTGGCCGGCCACGGCAATCCGAAAGAATTCAGAAAACCGAACGATCTCGCCTACCTGATTATGCGAAAGCGCCTCGGCATCGCCTGCAGGAATATGCTGTTTGTGGGAAATGAGAGAGACAGAGACTTTATCGCACCGGAAAAGGTTGGGATGAAATGCTGTTGGTTTGAGAATGGGGATGGGTTGTATGAGTGATGATAAGAAAAAGTTAATTATCATAGGAGCCAGTGGTCATGGCAAGGTGATATTGGACATCGCTCTTTTGTGTGGTTATGAAGTGTTAGGTTTTCTTGATGATGACATTACCTTAAAAGAAAATGCAGGATACCCAGTACTTGGAGTAACTGCAAAAGCACCCCATTATGTAAAAAGAGAGAAAGAGAAGATGGAATTTATCCTTGCTATTGGAAATAATACCATCCGCCAGAAACTGGATCAGGAATATAAACTGTCCTGGGCTACTCTGATTCATCCGAAAGCCGTTATAGGTCGTCAGACTTCGATTGGAGAAGGAACTGTAGTAATGGCAGGTGCCGTGATTAATCCATCTGCAAAGATCGGAAGACATTGTATTATCAATACTTCTTCCGTAGTGGAGCATGACAATCTGATTGGAGATTATGTTCATATCTCTCCAGGAGCCGTACTGGCTGGAACCGTAACGGTTGGGAAATGCAGTCATATTGGAGCCGGAGCGGTTGTAATCAATAATTTGTCTCTTACAGAAAATACGATATTAGGGGCCGGAGCCACAGCCGTAAAAGATATTGGGCAGCCCGGAACTTATGTGGGAACACCAGCAAGGAGAATGAAAGATGGGAAGAATCCTGATTCTGGCCAACTTTGACCTTGGCTTATATAAATTTAGAAAAGATTTGATTGCAGAGCTTATGAAAGAGGGAAATGAGATTTACATTTCATTGCCCTATGGGAAATTAGTAGAGCCGCTGAAAAAAATGGGGTGTATCTTCTTAGACACCTCGGTGGATCGTCGTGGTATTAACCCGGTGACAGATGGAAAATTATTTTTCTGTTATATTAAAATGATTAGGAAGATAAGGCCGGACTATATCATAAGTTATACGATTAAGCCAAATATATATGGCGGCATTGCCGCAGCAATTTCCAAAGTTCCGTATGCTCTCAATATTACCGGACTTGGTACTGCTTTTCAAAAGGATGGGTTTGTAAAAAAACTGGTTTGTTTCCTCTATAAAACGACTTGTCGGAAAGCACATACTGTTTTTTTTGAAAATGAAGATAATAGACGGACTTTTCTTAAATATCATCTTGTAAATGAGGAAAAAACATATCGGTTGAATGGCGCCGGAATTAACCTGGAGGAATATCCGTATACGCCGTATCCGGAGATAGAGGATGAAATTCGATTTCTCTTTATCGGGAGGATTATGAAAGAAAAGGGTGTGGATGAATTGTTTGAGGCGGCAAGGAAAATCAGAAATCAATATCCGCAGGCTGTCTTTGAACTGGTTGGATTGTATGAAGATGATTATAAGGAGAGAATTGAACAACTAGAAAAGGAAGGTGTTGTTCGCTTCTATGGATATCAGGAAGATGTGAGGCCATTTATTGCGAAGGCACATTGTTTTGTTCTTCCATCTTATCATGAAGGCATGGCAAATACACTTTTGGAATCAGCGGCAATGTGCAGACCACTTATTACCAGCAGGATTCATGGGTGTATGGAGGCGGTGGAAGATGGGAAGAGCGGGTATCTGGTGAGGGTGAAAGATTCGGATGAATTAGAGGAGAAGATCAGAGACTTTATTGAGCTTGACTGGATGCAGAAGGAAAGGTTTGGGATAAGGTCGAGAGAGATTATGGAAGAGAAATTTGAAAAAGGGATGGTTGTGGGGGAGACAGTAACTGCAATTAAACAGAATAAATAGTGGGAGAACAAAGTGTTTAATGAGAAAATATCAATCATCGTTCCAGTGTATAATGGAGAAAAATATTTAGAACAATGTTTAGATAGCCTTGTAGAACAGACTTATACAAATATTGAGATAATATGTATTAATGGAAGTTCCAATGATAATTCTTTAAAGATTCTTAATCAATATGCAAAAATAGATTCACGTATTAAAGTAATCACTAGAGAAAACAAGGGAGTATCCATTTCAAGAAATGAAGGTTTGAATGTAGCAACAGGAGAATTTATTTTATTTGTAGATGCAGATGATTGGATTGAAAAGAATACATGTGAAATTGTTTTGCAGGAATTTTTAAGGAATAAAACGGATATTGTGATGTGGTCATATATAAGAGAATTTCAGAACAATTCCCAACCTAAAAAGATATTTGATTATGACAGGATTGAATATAGTGAAAATGATGTGAAACAGTTACATCGCAGATTTATAGGTCTTATAGGTAAGGAACTTGAAAAGGTTGAGAATGCAGATGCACTTTGTCCTGTCTGGGGTAAATTATATAAAAGGGAGATTATAGAAGAGTATCGTATTAGATTTATAGATATTAGAGATATTGGTACTTATGAGGATGGTTTGTTTAACCTAGAATATTTTGCTCATGTTAAAAAGGCAGTTTATATTCAGCAATATCTTTATCACTACAGAAAAGACAACCCTGCTTCCATAACTTCAAAGTACAAAGAATGACTATTT
>JAUNBT010000130.1 GCA_030526985.1 Lachnospiraceae bacterium
GAAGAAGTGATTTGTTATCATCATGAAATCGACAATTCCACGATCCTGTTTTTTTTCGTTTGCGTTTTTCCTTCTTTGTCATAAGTAAGATCCTCCTGTGCGAAAAATTTATCACTTACATTTTATCGCACAAGAGGTTACCCTGCATGAATATTTGCTATTTTATTGCGAAAAGTTTGTTGTCAAGCGCTCTCGTTTTCCTTGACCCGTGTAAATTCATTTTCCATGGAATTGATAACCATTTCAAAATTTTGAAATTGCAATTTTGAAAATTTAATCACAGTATCATCCCAATGTATCTAGCAATAGAATTTAATCTTATCCGTAACAAAAGCATCTTTCCATTTTGTACAAATAAGAAAAAACTGTGCTGAAATAAATTCCATTAATTCATTCAATTCTTTATTGGGAATTTTGCTTCTGTTATTTGCCAAAATACAACCGCCTGATTTTGTCAACCAAATCTTCGTTGCATTTTGAACAGGCTTTCCTTTTGATATATGAACATGAATGGGTTCATCATTCTCATTTGACCAGAAGTACACCGTATAACCACTTACCATAAACAACTTAGGCAATCCGAATCCCTCCACTCTCAGCATATTTGTACAGCAGATGCGCATTGCTGTGCAGAAGTTCTTCAAATAGTGCAATTTCTTCATCAGAATACCCTTCTCGCATTGTCCAGCAATAATCTGGAAGTTCACATCTTGCAGAATCAAATCCATTTTCTGTTGGACGTTCAAAGTTTACTATCACTATTTTCCGTCCGTCTTTTTCTATTATTTGTGAATGTACAATTTCTGTTTCATCTGCTAATGTCATGTATGGATACATCATAAATACACACCGCCTTGTCAGAGATTTTATTATTGATTTTCACCTACATTATAACATCATCTCAAGTAGTTGTCATGTAGCTTCTTCAATAATATGCTTCAGTTATGTCGATTCAGATTTTTCTCAAATATAGATTTTACTCAAAAACAAAAAATTGACCCTAAACGGTATCTGGTGGAGAGAACGGTACTCCTAGAGAACGGTACTCTCATTGGAGAGATGTATTCTCTACCAGATACTTTATTTAAGGTCAATTTCTATAAAATCTTATTATCAATACTATTAATTCTTACATACTGATATTTACTTTTCTATATCTCCGACTTACTCATTTCTATGTTAGTTTCCATGTGTTTTTGGTGTTCCGATGATGTTCTGTACGGTAGCTTTTTATGCCACCGAAAAAATGTTCATTGAAAACCAGTTTGCACCATTTGGTGTTTTTCATGGAAAATGAGGCTGCATGGAGATAAAGTATTTATTCCTCAAAACTGAAAGGTTATTTGATTATCGCATATTAGGGGAATTTCAAAATGTTGTCCCATTTGCACAGCGAGAAGCATGGTAGGAGTTATTTCATCAAAAAACAGATTCCAGAATTCATCATCTTCTTCCGGCCAGATAAAATCATCTGGGTTGATATTATAATGTGACATATAATCTCTTTCAATTGCCGCCCCGATGTATGAAGGGAGATCCGCAAGCATTTCTTCCGGTATTTCATCATCTGCACCATATACTTTGCCGGATGTGGCCTCGGTAGTTGCCGTATCCATTCCATCTTCTGAACCAGTTTCTGCCGCTATGGTTGAACCACTTTCTGCTGTCACATCTTTGTAGAACTATCTTCCGATGTTGTTCCACAAGCCATCATAGAACATGACAATGCCATCAGCAAACTGATTGCCAGTATTCTTTTCTATTTGCCCACAATTTTTAAAAAGAGCTTGAAATAGGCCCATTATATCAGTCATATTTTATTGTTTTTTCCAAATAGAGAGAAAGAATGCTTCATTCGCCCACTAATATTGGGAATTATGGGCAAATGAAACATTTTTATTGTGATTTTAGAAAAAATCAGCTATATAAAGCAATTTTCAGCACCAAAATCGCTTAAACTGAAGTAGTTTTGGTCAAAATTTCATTCATAAGTCCAAAATTGTCCAATCCCCCTTTTTATTACTAGCTCCAACCTCTCCCTTAAGATTTTCTCCCAAGCCTCCTCCATAATGAAACCTATTGCTATTGATCTTACTATAATCCATCCGGCCCCAAAATGTTCTGCGTGCCCAAGGAGGGGGAGTTTGAGGGGGAAACTGCGGACTTCGCAACTCAGAGCTGGTTCCCCCTCATGAATTTTTCTATTAAACAGCTATGCTTCTTCGTTTTTTCATCATAGTTGATGCCTACAAGCAAAATTTCGTCTGTGAATCCTTGTAAAATTTGAGGGTAATTTCGATCTTTTATTTGTTGGATAGCACTATGAACTGATTTATTCCATTTTAATTCGATTATCATTGCTGGTTTTGAAGTATGTTTTTTGGGTACAAACACAACATCTGCATATCCTGTTCCTGTTGGCAATTCTTGAATCTCCTGATAATCATCCATACAACTGATATAGGCAAATCGAATTACACTTCGAAGTGCCTGTTCATTATTATAAAACAAAGGAGAAACTCCAGCACTATGTGCTTTCTCAATTATTTCTGCTACAGTTTTTTCTTCCATGTTAATTGTTTTCTCCAACAAATAATCCGATTCTTCAATTAGCTTTGCAATCTCCTTATGTTTTCCTGTAACCACTGCACGTACAAATTCCTGTCGCACTTCTTCATTCGGTATATATGCAGTTTTAGCAGTTTGATCATAGGCAAGATAACCCAGATGAATCAATAATGTAATCACATCATCTTTCCGTTTGATATTTGTCATATCATTGCGGAAAGTCTCTACATCCACCGGAATATGGGCCCCTCCCATCATTTGAACAATTGCTTCTTTTAAGCCATCTTCATTTAACTCAATATATATTTTAAGTGATTCATAACTTTCTGTACGTGCCCAATAACTTAGAAATTCTTCGTTCTTTATTGCTTCCATTACAGAATTAGGATTATACACTGATTTTATTCTATGAAAGGAATAACCATCATACCATCGTTTCATCTCTGTAAAATTAATACTATATTGTTCACATAATGCTTTCACTTCATCTTCACAAAATCCAACATATTTCTCCAGTTTTTTAGGAGTAAGCATCGTATATTCTTTAAAATCTGAAACTGCGGACTGTGTTCCATATTTTTTAATTGGGAGGATTCCGGTCATATAGGCACCTAAAATAGCTTTATCTGTCAATGTACTTTTGAACATTCCTCTTAGCCATTTCATATATTCTTCCTGAAGCTTTATGTCATCCTTAGCTTCCCTAAAAAGTGCATCCCATTCATCGATAATCACTATAAACTGCTCTTGTGTATCAGTTGATACATTCGCCAGTGTTTCAATTAAACTATCTTCTGGAGTCACATCAGGATACGTTCTGATAATTTCTGAAATCACTTTTTTCTCAATATTATTTATGATATTTTCTTTTTTTTCTGTATTTGAAATCATCAAAGTCATATCAAGGCTAATCACATTATATTTATTTAAATGTCTCTTAAAGGAATCCTCTGCCGCAATCTTTAAATCAGAAAACAGTTCCTTCGAGTCACAACTTTTATCGTAATATGCACCAAGCATTTGTGCTGCAAAGGATTTTCCAAAACGCCTTGGACGGCTGACACAGGTCAATTTATCTTTTGTTCCAAGTGTACTATTGACAAATGCTATCATCTCGGTTTTATCAACATAAATACCTCTTCTCATCGAAGCGAATCCATGATTTCCGATATTTAAATAATTACCCACAGTAACTGATGCCTCCTTCCATTTGAAGATGTAATCTTTATACTGATTCCACCATTTTTACTTTAAATCAATCATAACATATCAGCATAATTTTTACAATCAATAGGAAAGGTTATTTGATTATCGCATGTTGGGGGAATTTCAAAAACAGGGCTGTTTGCATATACACAAACAGCCCTGTTTTATTACTCTGGAAATACTATATTATTTGTGAACAAATCATACATACTTTGTTTCTGTTCAAAACCTGTTTCTGTCTCATCATAACCACACCATGCTCGAAACAATTTTACTGTAAAGTCATAATCACACTCACCATATGCGTTCAAACAATCTTTAAGGCCATTCGCTATTGCTCTCAGAAAATTCGACGATTGAGACAGATCACCTTCCATTTCATCATTATTCTTAACACCCAGAGAAACCATAACCATATTATACATATTCGAGTAACTGATATCCCAGAATTCATCCCATTCCGACCAGGTAAATTCATCTGGACTGATATTATAGTATGACATATAATCTCTTTCAATTGCCGCCCCGATGTATGAAGGGAGATCCGCAAGCATTTCTTCCGGTATTTCATCATCTGCACCATATACTTTGCCGGATGTGGCCTCGGTAGTTGCCGTATCCATTCCATCTTCTGAACCAGTTTCTGCCGCTATGGTTGAACCACTTTCTGCTGTCACATCTTTGTAGAACTATCTTCCGATGTTGTTCCACAAGCCATCATAGAACATGACAATGCCATCAGCAAACTGATTGCCAGTATTCTTTTGTAAATAGGTCTTCTCTTTCTCATTTCTTTCCTCCTTGTAAAATATTATTTACAATTATACCCCCCCCGAGTATGATGTCAACAATTTTTTACAGCAAATGTTAAGGTCTGAGAATATAGAAATAGAAGTGTGGGCAATCGTTTTGTGGTTTTTGGCGAAGCGACATGGCTAAATAAAGATGTATCTTTTTCTATTTGCCCACAATTTTTAAAAACAACTTGAAATAAACCCATTATAGCAGTCATATTTTATTGTTTTTTCCAAATAGAGAGAAAGAATGCTTCATTTGCCCACTAATATTGGAAATTGTAGGCAAATAAAGCATTTTTATCGTGATTTTAGAAAAAACCAGCTATATAAAGCAATTTTCAGCACCAAAATCGCTTGAACTGAAGCACTTTTGGTCAAAATTTCGTTTAAAATCCCAAAATTACCTAATCTCCCTTTTATATACTCCGATCTTCCCTTAAGCCTCCTCCATAATGAAATCCATTTCCTTTACTATACTATACATCCATCCGGCTCCAAAATGTTCTGCGTGCCCAAGGAGGGGGAGTTTGAGGGGGAAACTGCGGACTTCGCAACTCAGAGCTGGTGCCCCCTCAAGAATCCTCTATACCGATTCACCACACCCCCAAAGTCTCCAAACCTCACCTCCGCAAAGCCTGCCGGGAGATTGTCTGTCTCCAAAACTCCTTCCATACCTTCTTTCCTATAAGTCCCCCACACCTCTTCCATATACTCATTAATGGTCTTTCTAGATTTCTCTTTTTCCATCTTTAAAAGCAGAGTTCGCAAAAGATAACCAAGTGTTGTTGTCTGCTCATAGTCTAGCAGTTGTTCCAGGCCACGAAGTTCTACCGTCTCTTTTCCGACAGAAAAGGAATCGTTTCCGTACTGTTTCACCTTCACTTGTCCTTTTCTTTCTTCCAACTTCCGAACTACCAGTCTGCGTTCTATCTTCCCTTTTGCATATTTTTTTCCATAATCCCCTTCTTCATAGCTATCCATATTTTCTCTACCGACAGCAACTCCACTATTTTCCTCAGATTCGCATATAGCTTTCACCTTCTCAGTAATATCAAAAGCCTGATAACAATCCATCTGCAAAACGGTATCGGCAATGGAAAAATAGGCTCCCGAACTTCCTGCCACTAGGATTGTCGAAACTCCATGCTCCAAATATAGCTGCCTTGCTCTGGAAATGAAAGGCGTAATTGGTTCCTTTTCTTTGGCAATCACTTTCGCCATCAGTTCATCTCTCACCATAAAGTTCGTTGCTGATGTGTCCTCATCAATCAATAGTACTTTTGCTCCTGTTTCGACTGCTTCCGCTACATTTGCCGCCTGGGAAGTGGAGCCGCTGGCATCTTCTGTAGAAAAATGTTTTGTATCTTTTTGATTTGGCAGGTGATTGATAAACATAGAGATATCTGTTTGAGAAATGCTTCTTCCGTCTTCTGCCCGGATTTTAAAGGCTGTCGGATCTGTCACTACATATTCTCTTCCATCCCCGGCAATGTGATGATAAATTCCTGTCTCTATTGCTTTTAACAAGGTAGATTTTCCATGATATCCACCACCGACAATCAAAGTGATTCCTTTGAAAACTGCCATTCCACTGATTTTTCCTTTATGAGGCAGCACAAACTCGGCCTTCATAGACTCCGGCGAAAAAAATGGTTTTGCCTCTTTCATTGGTTTCTGGGATACACCACTTTTTCGTGGAAGTATCGAACCATCTGCTATAAATGCGATAATATCTTTTTCCTGACACTGTTTTAAAAGGCTCTCCTGATCTTCATATAAATCCAGCACTTCTTTTGCTTTTTTTGCATCAATATAGGAAAACATCAGGCTGTTTTTTACACAGGCCGGAACATATTCCATCAGAATTTTCATTAATTCCATACTGTTTATCGTTCTACCATTGGCAGGAAATCCCACTTCGAACCGTAGCAAAACATCGCCATTCTTTCCAATTTGACAGGAAGAACGAGAAAGTACCTGCTGCCCACACTGACTCACACTGATTAAACCGCTCTTTCCGGAACCTTTTGCCTTAAAGGCATAGCGTTCTGCCTGATTTCCAAATAGTCTGAGACAAAAATCAGCTAAAGCAATTCTCTTGCCTTTTGTATCCCAGTATTCTTTTGGAAACCCGGCTTCTTTTCCAGATAATTTTATGTGCAGTCTGGAGGGAGCCGCAAACGGGTCCCCCTGCACATGGTCAATTGTGAGCACATAATCTGAAAAGCGATAGCTTCCCTTCAAAGATTTATAGACTGGATATGGTTTTCTATTTATTCTTTTTAATTCATTTTCCAATTCAAACGCTGTCTTCATATCTATTCCTCTAACTTTTCCTTTTTCTTTCTAACCGGGTTGAAAAGGTCATAGACACACGGAACTACAATCAGGGTAAGTAAGGTTCCATAAATCAATCCTCCGATTGTAACAATTGCCATCGGCTGCATCATCTCAGAGCCATCTCCCACACCGGCTGCCATGAAAGCAAGACCTAAGATTGTGGTAAGTGCCGTCATAATAATTGGTCTTAAACGGGTCTGGCCGGCTGTTATGATTGCTTCCTTCTTTTCCATGCCGCCTTCTCGAAGCTGGTTAATATAGTCTACTAAAACGATACCGTTATTTACAATAATACCTGCTAACATGATGAAACCAAACATGGCAATAATACTGACATCCATACCACAAAGCAACAATGCCGCAAATCCTCCGGTAAACGCAAGTGGAATAGTAAACAGAATAATGAATGGTGATTTTAATGACTGAAACTGGGCAACCATAATCAAATACATAAATGCAATCGCAAGTACAAGCATTAAGAGAATCTGGCTGACATTTTCCTGCACCGTCTCATACTCTCCGCCTATTTTAATTGTATAGCCGGAAGGTAAATCATAACTGTCTAATTTTTTGCTGATTTCTTCTGTCACTAAAGTTACATTATAATCCTCTTCCACATCGGCTGTTACGCTCATGTATCGGGACTGACTGTCTCTTTGGATAGAATCTGGTCCCACAGCCTCTGTAATTGTGGCAATTTTCTTCAAACGTACTTTTTTATCTTTGCCATCCTTTGTTCCTGTAATCTTAAAATCTCCAAGATTTTCTGCTGTGACCGTATCACCCTCGCCATCTTTAATATTTACTGTATATTCTACATCTCCCGTGTCAAGAGTCGTAGCTTCTGTTCCTTCTGAAAGGGTATCACTAATGGTCTGATAAACCTGAGCTACTGTAAGACCATAAGCCATCGCCTTACTTTTCTTTACGGACACCCGAAGCTCTTTTGTGGTATCCTCCTGTCCGTTATCTACCTCTTTCGTTCCTTTTGTTTCCTCAACAATTTTCGCGATATCATTTGCAATTTGGGAAAGTTCATCTAACTCTTTTCCCTTGATTTGGATTGAAATTCCGGATTCACCCATTGCACTCATATCCATAGTCGAACCGGAAACAACAAATTCACAATCTAAATCTTTCGTACTCTCCTCAATCTCTTTTTGCACTGCAGCATTGCTTCTATCTGTATCTTCCTCTAGAAGAATATACATCGTTACCGTTCTATCATCAGAACTTCCACCCAGGGAGCCGAGCATAGAGCCGGAACCTGTCATAGCTCCTACCGTCTTTACGCCTTTTACCTGCTGTACTCTTTCGATAATCGTATCTGACATTTCCTTCGTCTCAGCAAGTTCTGTTCCACTCGGCATGGTTAGCGTCGCACTCATCTGAGTACTTTCCATGGAAGGCATAAGGGAACTTCCCTTCTGGAAGGCAAGTACAGCACTTCCTACCATCACCGCAATCGCTGCCACTACAATAATCACTTTAAATTTTAAAAGTTTTTCCATCAGACCGCCATACATGTCATGGATTTTGGGAAGGAAACGATCTGGTTTTTCTTTCATATTTCCCATCGTCTTTGCCGCCATAGCCGGAACGACTGTTACCGCTACAACTAAGCTGGCAAGCAGAGAAAATCCAATGGTAAGTGCCATATCCATCATCAATGTTCTTGTAAGTCCTTCCACAAAAACAATTGGTAAAAATACGGATACGGTCGTAAGTGTGGACGCACAGATTGCACCGAATACCTGAGACGCACCTTTCACCGCCGCCTCTCGAATCGGCATTCCTTCCTTCTTAAGCCTGAAAATATTTTCAATAACAACAATGGAGTTATCCACCAGCATACCAACACCCAGGGCCAGACCGGATAGAGAAATCATGTTAAGTGTAATACCACTAAAATACATTAATACAATGGCAAGTACCACACTAATCGGGATGGAAACTCCGACAATGAAGGT
>JAUNBT010000525.1 GCA_030526985.1 Lachnospiraceae bacterium
GGAAGCGGTGACGTGGATGTGGTATACGGCCCGTCCGACCTTATAACACCTGTAATCCATCACCTCGGAGAGGAAAAAAAGGTGGATGTGGAAGTAATACTCACAAGTTTGGATGGTGAAGGCCTGGAGCGAAAAATATACCGCAATATCCGGCTGGAAGAGGGAAGGAACATTACCCGACTCATGCCATTCCGGTTCAAAAAAGCCACGGAAGGGACTTATGCAATCCACTATGTAATATACCAGCAGTAATAATCATTTAATAATATTTACTATAAACTATTCTCGAAGACAATTCTTAAGAACTACAGGAATCGTACAGCAATTCCGAAAATAAAAACTTTCAACATGGACAGCTGATTGACAGAGGATTTGAAAAATGGATGAAAAATTAATTTTCGTGTTGTTTTTTATAAATCCATCGAGAAATAGCACCTTTGTAGGGAACAGCTCTATCATAGAACACCACAATGGTCTATATATCATTATATTACGATTACTCATGGGCACGCCGGCCGAAACAGGCTTGCGCAGTCTCATAAATTACTTATGTTGGTGTTGGAGTTTAATCGAGTAGGAGGAAAATAAAGTAGGAGGAACTACTTTATTTTCCTCCTACTTGATTTAATGAATGAACAGGCTATTTTATTCGCCATTTGGCTATCAAAAGAAAATCGTGTATATTTGGAAAATAAAAGATGCGTCTCGGACAATAAAAAATCAAGCACAATGTCAACCGCTGAATTAAAACTACAAATATTCCGACAGATAGATTCTCTTGATCAAAAGAGTCTGGAGAAATTACATCATATTGTGGATAGACTTATTGACCCTCCTTCCAATTCTAACGACTGGGATGAATTAACGGAACAGCAGCAGCAAGGCATTTTGGATGCGGTAGAAGAAACCGAAGTCGGTTATCTGGTTTCTCACGAAGAAGTAATGAAGAAAGCAAGAACAAAAATCAACAATGCATCTTAACCAAATATAATTATCTGTATTATCGGGTAGCAAAAAACAAAATCCATATATTACGAATTTTTGACGTTCGTCAAGATCCTTCAAGACTACAGTTCTAAAAAAATGATCGAAATTCTTACACAATATCTCCAAAAAAATCATTTTTCTCATTTCGACCTCAAAGCAGTACTTTTTGACATGGACGGTGTATTATACGACTCCATGCCCGCACATGCGGAATCATGGCAACAAACGATGGAGGAATTTGGATATACCTCCACAGAGCCATTGGAGTTTTATTATCACGAAGGAAGAGTAGGTACCTCCACCATCAACATGATCACTGAACGGGAATTCGGGCGTAAAGCCACTGCAGAAGAGTTCCAAAAAATTTATAACAGAAAATCGGAACTTTTCGCCCAATATAATCAAGGTGAAATTATCCCCGGTATAAAAGAAATTATTAAGTTTGTAAAGTCGCAGGAACTAAAGCCAGTGTTGGTCACCGGATCAGGCCAACCTTCGCTGCTGGACCGGTTGGATACCCACTTCCCGGGAGTATTCACACCTGAGACGATGGTGACTGCATTCG
>JAUNBT010000131.1 GCA_030526985.1 Lachnospiraceae bacterium
GTATGCTTTTTCCACGTATTTATCCGTCTTTGCCACAGCTTCCATCTCCTCTTTTTGGGTTCCGTTTAAAAAATTAGCCCATTTTAAAAGGGCATCTTCTGGATATTGATGCTTTCCGAGCTTGGGAAGTTCCAGTACATGCAGTTCCAGCTTGTCAGAGTACTGGCGCTTTCTACTGTCTTCCCAAAGATGAAAGCAGGAGTAATATTCCTTATCATCTGGGAACAAGTTGAAGTCCAATATCCCGATGTGGATGCATTGTTCCAGTTCCCCATATTCCTCCCCTTCATGTAACTGATCTGAAAACATCTTGCACAGATAGAACAAACTTCTTTCTTTCCAGTATTTCATATAGATCAACTGGATTTCTACATTGATCTCTTTTTGATTGTTCATTGAGATCCTGACATCCAGGATGCCAAGTTTGTCGTCTTTATGCTTTTTTCTCAGATGAGTGGGCAGGATTCGTGTTTCTTTGATCTCTTCCGGATCGATATGAAGACAGGCGGCAAGGAATCCTTTCCGCACCTCATCATCCATCATCAGTTCTTTAAAACAGAAGTCGTTCTTCGGTTTCATGATAAATTCTTTTTCTTTTTCCATATTTCTCCTTCTTTCCGGAGAAAAGATGTACTTCTTAAACCGAGTTCTTATCTACCTTCATTATATCCGGTTCTGGCGGCTTTCACAACATCTTTTCTTCTTTTTGCATTTTCTCTCCAGATACAACATTTCCCTCAAAGATAAATATTGGCGGTCTGGTATTTCATCTGTATCGTGCCCTGTTTACGACAGAAAATGAAACACCTAATTACAGTTTATCATATTTTTCCATATTTGTATATGATTTTATCCAAACTTTATACTTTTTTCCTGTTTTTTATAAAAAGAAAAAAGCGGTATCAGATCAATCAATGGATCTGATACCGCACGGTTTCATTCTTTTTTATTCCCTATTTCTTTTTTACTGTTACTTTGATCTTCTTCGTCTTCTTTCCGGCTTTTACTGTAATGGTCGCTTTTCCAGCCTTCTTGGCTGTGATTTTTCCTTTTGAATTTACAGCTGCAATCTTTTTATTGGAACTTGTGTAGGTAATCTTCTCTGTAGAAGTTACCGGAGTTCTTGTGGCAACAATTGTAAAGGTTTTGCTTCCGCCTTTTAATTTCAGGGTTACAGAAGTCTTATTAACGAATACCTTCGTTGTCTTTACTGCACCTTTTTGTACAGTAATCTTGCACTTTGCGGTTGCTCCGCTCTGCATGGTCACGATCACATAGGCTTTGCCGGTCTTTTTGGCTGTAATCTTGCCGTTTTTGGCATTGACGGAGATAATCTTTGTGTTGGAAGAGGTCCATTTGGAGACCTTGTCACCTTTTGTATAAGATTTAATTTTAATTGCAGTCGTACTTTTTTTCAACTGAAGCGGTACGGAAGAAGCATTCAAGGTTACTTTAGATGATAATTTAGAAATTCTAACTTTTTCTTCTGTTCCGCATACACTACATTGTCTGACACGGTATCCATCTTCAAAGATAGTTGCTTCTTTTGTGGTCCACTCTCCGAAGCTATGTCCTATAGCTACAATCGTTTCTCTTTGTAAAACTGTTCCACAACTGGTACATTTCTTTACTCTGGAACCGGCTGTCGTACAAGTAGCTGCTTTTTCAATTGTCCATTCCCCGGCAGTATGACCTGTGGCAGCGATACTCTCTGTCTTCGTTTCACTGCATCCGCTATTGGTACAATGATAGGTTTTTTCGCCGGTGGTTGTACAGGTTGGAGTTTTTGTAATTGTTCCGTTATCCCATTTGTGACCAGTAGCGGCGATACTCTCTGTCCTTGTTTCCGTACAACCCTCGTTCGTACAATGATATGTTTTTTCACCGGCAGTTGTACAGGTTGGAGTTTTTGTAATTGTTCCGTTATCCCATTTATGACCAGTTGCAGTAATACTCTCTGTCTTTGTATCTGTACATCCTTCATTCGTACAATGATATGTTTTCTCTCCCGCGGTTGTGCAGGTTGGTTCCGTTGTAACAGTTCCGTTATCCCAGTTATGGAAGCTGGCAGTTATGGAATAAGCTGTACTTGCCTTTCCACTGCGCAGATAGGTTAATAAATAATATTCCGTATTTGCTGATAAAGAGAACTCTTTTTCCGTTGTGTTATCCAGATATGGATTCCAGCTTTCAACTAGTGCCCCCCTTGAACCATCCGCTTCTTTTTCATAAATTCTATAGAGAACAGCATCTTCTCCATTTAATTTGATATGTCCACAGGCACCTGTTTTGAAAACAAATTTTTGTGCCTGATTGGAGTTAGCGGCTGTAACGTTTTGCTGTTCCTCTTTTAATTCAATTGCATCCACTTCTGAGAAATCAGCAACAGAAACAATATAGCTTGTCGAAACAGATCCCAATGTTATAGTAACTCCTTCTACATCACCAACCTGACACTGATCCATATCAAGAGTTGTTACCGGATCGACCAGATATCCAATCTTAGTCATATCACCGCTTGTAACAGTCTCTTCTGATCCATCACTATAATAAATCGTTAATTGTAATCCTGCATAGGAGATTCCGACATCTAAATCCTTGTAAAATGTTTCTCTTGGATACTGGGATACACTCATTCCTAACATTGATTTCTCCTGTGCCCACAAGATATTATAATCCCTGGAAATATCAATGTTAGGCCCATAGACTGTAATGTAATAAGTATTTCCTGCTGTTAGTGTTCCCTTCAGCACAGGATTTTGACTCGTCCCGGAATTAATCAGACCGGTTGCTTCTTCCCCTTCCTGATCATAAACTGTCAATGCAACATTTCCCTCAAGAGAGCTGGCCGCAAGACAGAACTCTTCATTGGTTTCTGCTGTGGGAACTACTATTTTATAGACATTGGAAGTGGTTGTGCTTAATGTACCGCTTACTTTTTGATCCAAGCTAAGTGACTGTGCAGCTCCCTCTAACTCTGTAACATCTGCCGCCATTGCTTTACCATTGACAAGAAGCAGCATTCCAAAACAGAAAAATATTGTTTTCAGAACCTTTTGTATTTTCATTTTCTATCAATCCCCTTTCCTATTCATCATATTCCTGTGCCATAATCACTGTACATCCATCTACATCATAATGATCTGGAGTGATTGTAATACTGTCATTGGCTTTCAGATTCTCAATTTTGCTTGTAAATGTGATACCTCCTAGGTACCATCTTCATACTGGTATTTATAAAATACTCGCAATACTTTTATATCCGCATCTGTAATGTTGGAAACTGTCAATTTATTTTTACCAGTACCCATAATCGTAACCTGATCTTCCAACAAAGTAACCTGATCCGGCTCTAAAAATGCTGTAATCTGATCTTCAAATTGATAATCTGTCGACTTTTTGTACTTCATTTTATTCTGTTCAAATGCAATGACTTCCCCACCAGCAGGAATCATGGATATTTTAAATTCCGCCTTTTTTCCTTTGGAAGTCAAAAAAGATAAATCAGAATACTGGACCACCTGGTCTGACGTATTTTCAATCGTCATGGTAAGTACATTTTTGACTGTTTTATCACTTCCATCTTCTACAAAAGCCCCGTCATAAGAACCAATTTTCTTTATAACCAAACCTGTATTTTCAATTTCGTAAGGAAGTTCTATTCCGGTAAATGCAACCTCATCAGAAGAATCGGAATTACTTGTGGTTCCTTCTTCTGCTTGTGAACCTGATGAAGTTTCATTTGCTCCATTTGACTGGGCTTCTGTATCAGAATCATTCTTCTCTTTTGTTGTATCAGTCTCTGCCTGAATTTTTGTTTCACTTTCCTGGCTAACATCTGCATTTTCTTCGGCAATTACACCTGTTGTTGATTCAGAAGAATCCGAATCGTTTTTTTGACCACGAACCAGCCAAAATCCACCTAAAAGAACCAATAGAATGACAATGACACCGATTCCTATTTTTTTATTCATCATCCGCCACCTCACTGACTGCCTTTTTGCAAGCTTTTTTGTACTCTTCAACCAGCTCACAACGATATTTGGGGACTTCCTTAAAATCACCGGTTTCCGCATAAATCATCGCCGCACAAGTATGACAAAGTTCCTGATCTTTACATTCTGCACACTGGATTGGAAGACGAATTTTTTTCACTTCCTCTTTTAATTGGAGCCAGCTTTTTGAAAATCCATCCCGAAACGGTTCCATTACCGGACGGGGCATTAAACCACAGGGCAACATCCTTCCATCCCAGGTAATCCAAAAAGAGCACCCTCCGGCACGACATTGTATCTCCTGCCCTTCTGCAAAACAACGGTCTGCTCGGGTTAATTCGCTGCTTTGACCTTTTAAGATTTTTTCACAGTGCTCCCTAAATGCTTCCTCCCCATTTCTCAATAATTCCAATCGTATCGTAGCAAGTGCAGTTTCTTTCGGATTGAATCGGTTATTGCTGCAGGATAAAATGGAATCCTGTGACATGGTATTCTTGCAATTGTTCGTTTTTCGAATTGGCGGAAACATATAAACTGCGGTTTCAATTGGATATTCATTTTCTATTGCAAACTTCTGTATTTCTTCCATATCCCCTATATTATATGGTGTCAGGCTACAGTTCAGCTTTACAGGTATTTCCGCTTCTTTTAAACGTTTTAAAGCTGCTGTCACCTGAGTAAAACCTTTTGGATTACGGCACAATCTTTTGTATGTTTCATCAGATGCGCCATATAATGTAACATTCATCCTTGCTGGTCTTCTCTGTTCTAACCAGGATACCCATTTCTCATCCAATAAAGTGGCATTGGAATTAATAGAGATTACCAACCCCATCTGCCGGAATGCCTCATATAATTCTTTAAAATCTTTTCGAATAAAAGGTTCCCCACCTGTTAAAAGCAAAAAAAGCATCCCCTCATTTTTTGCATCTTCGGCAAGTCTGATCCATTCTTCTGTTGTTCTTAAACGCCCTTGACGTTTTACTTCCTCCTCGGACAAACGGACATAACACATCCGGCAGTCCATATTGCAGCAGGGAGTAAGTTCAAAAGTACCAGAAAGCGGAATTCCAGTTGCATCTGCTTTGCAATGCAAATATTCTACTAACGGTGATTCAATAATTTCGTCCATAAGCACCTCCCTGTATTTACCAAATTTGCTCTAATTCATTTTTTAATACTTCCACTGCCTCCCTGTCTGGTCTGCAAAAAAGCAGATAAACAGGAACTGACTTTACCAGTTTTTCAATCTTCTCCATACAGATTTCTACATATTCCGGGTCCCAGGAATGGACAATGGTCTCACTGTATATATATTTAAATGCTTCCAAATCTGTAAGTCTTACAATCGAATTATTCTTAGCCTGCCTCAATACAACAACAGCACCCAAGGGACATGTCACATTTTTACTAATATCTGATGACCCACAAAACGGTATCCCATAACTGTAAAAATTATCTTCTTTTGTTCCAATTGCGGTTCTATCTCCATTGATAATATCCACTTTTTCATATTTGTTCCACAATTGGGCCTGTGTTGATTTTCCGGTGCCAGAAGGGGCAGTAAACAAGATTGATTTTTTTCTCCACCTAATATAAGAGGAGTGGAGAATGAAAATCTGTTCCCTGTTCAAGATATGTTCTAAAGATATGGCTTCAATCAAAAAATTGGAATAATATAACTCCCACTTTGTTTTTTCATAATACTTACAAATATAGCTTGTCTGTTTTGTACCTGTCAGCTGTTCTATTGAGGTAATAGATGCCTCTTTCCCCTGTGATAATTCCAGATAAAAGCCACGCTCACTTTTAAACACCCGGGCATTTTCTGCCAGCATTGGTTTTTCCCTATGAATAATTTCATTCTCACAACTGATGAATGTTACATCAATATCCGGCTTTGTCCGGAGCGTATCTATACTTCCATTATTTTCCGAAAGAAGAAATTGACGATACCTTTTCTGCTGGGTCACTGGAAATGGAATCTGTATACCGATTGTAGTATTAGCAAACTGATAAACATACGTATACAAATCATTTTCTCCTATTTTGACAATGGTCATGCCGTAAAGGCATGACCATTGTAATTTAATATGTTCTTATGATGTAAATATGGAATATCCACTTTGGGGTGTATTATAGCAGATCCCCTGAAATTCCTGGTTTCCTGTTGACAGTTTTATGTCACATCCCCTATTAACGAACACCGTCTTTGAAAATCCACTAACTTTCCAACCACAGGAGTTTTTATTTCCATGCTTTGGTTTTCCAAAATGATTTCCACTGCTGCTTCCGCCTCCACAGTCACCTGCCAAATGCTGGGTCAGCTGAAAAGACTCCACATAGATTGTTGGTGATTTATATTGCTTTTTCATATTGCTTCCCCCTTATTATTTACTGCTCAGATACTCTGCAACACTATCTTTTAATGAAGACCATACTGTTTTAATATTTTCTTCCTTTGCCGAATTGGATGCTGTATTTGTAATATCAACATTTAAATCAATTTTTTCTTCTACTGCTTCCTGTGTTGTCTCTGTATCATCTGTTTTATTTGTCGCTGTCTCTTCTTTTAAAGCCTGTGATGCAGGAATACCTGCCTGTGTAGTAATCTTGTTTTCTACGTTGTAATTAGAAACATTTGCTGTTGAAGTACTAGTACTTCCAAGAACCGCTGCTGTGTAATTTAATACATCTGTACTTACCTGAATTAATCCTGAAGTATTATTGGTGTTTACCTGAGTCACTTTCAGTTTGGTTAGTGAAAGTAAGTAATCTCCGCTGTTTGTAACAGTAATGTAGCCATTTGATGTCGGTGTGATGGTGTAGTACATATCTGTTGCGGATGTGATTGCCTTATTTGTAATCAAAGAGTTATCTCCATTTGTATATGTTACAGAAGTCGTATTTCCTGTTGGACTCTTGATTCCAAGCATGTATTTAGTTTTATCTGTACCGTAATTTTTATTAACTTTGAAGCTCACCGTGTTACCCGGTGCTAGATATACTTCACTCTTTGGACCATATTCTTTGTAGGCCTGAAGGTTTGTTGTATTCAGAGTAAGTTTTCCATCTTTATCTGATGTTGCTTCAACGTTATCAATATAAGCTATACCTATTGTGCCAGAAGCATTACCAGCTGTAGCAATATCCTTTGTTTCATTAATTCCGAGAAGAATGTCTCTTAATCGTACTACTGCTGATGCATATTCATTAGCTTCTTCATAAGCTGCTTTTACAGTTGCATCTGTTGGGGTTGATCCTAATGGATTATAAATTCTGATTCCATCAAGATAATAGGTACATCTTCCACTATCGTTGTCTTCACTTGGTGCTGCCACAGTCAGCTCTACTGTATACTTCTGTTTTCCAAATTTGTCAAGATTGATACTTAAAGTAGGAATCTGATACAGTTCGCCGGAAGCTCCACTTGTTGTAGTTTTATCTCCATTCTCGTATACGGTATCTACGACTTTAAGATCTACTATATCACCTTTTTCATTTGTTACTTCTGCCATTACCATGGCTGTTTTTGTATCAGTTGTGCTGTAGATATCTACACCAGTTCCAGTGAATGTAAACTTGGCTGTTGCAGCATCAGATTCTGCGATACTTTCCATCTTGGTTACTGAACCATTGCTGTAAGTTGCATCGTTATCATAGGAACTATCGGTACCGTAGTCGCTATTTGCTATACTCTGATTTTCTGACTGACTGGTTCCTACTGTAGTGGTCTTACCACCTGTGTAAATGATTTTTACAGAGGAATCTGTTTCAGTTGTCTCGGTTTTGTTAAAGTCATCCTCATAGTATACGCTGGTCGCTGGGATAAAGTTTACTTTCGCCCAATCGTACGCACTTTCTGACTTTGTTCCAAATACAAATCCACTATCATAGCCATCCCAGTTTAATGTTTTTGGTGTATAACTTAAAGTATTATTTTCCTTTGCGTAAATACCATATTTCTTGGTAATCTGATCTAAATTTGTTGGTGCAGCCAATGCCCCATTCAGTTTTGATACTGAAGTCAAACCATAGTCTGTACTATCTGTAACTGCTTTTTTAGCAAAATCAAGTACATAACTCTTTTCAGCAATATCAACCGTAGGAGTCGGGAATGCTTTTACAAGAATGCCCGTATCACCTGCTTTATCATAGATACCTGATGTTGTTTTATTAGAAAGAAGATTTTCGCCGGCATGTAATGCATTAAGTGGTATCTGGACAATTATTTTCGAACCCGGATGATTTTCCGTTACATATTTATCTTTGTAGCTAAATCCTTTTACATCTATTGTCTTTTTATCAGCACTTACAGATACTACTGCGTCATCATATATCTTCGCTTCCTTCCAAGTAATTCCGGACGATGATACTGTATCAGAGTCAGCAGTATAAACTTTAATTGCACTGGCATCTGCCAACTGGAAGTTGTCTGTTTCAATCACATCTCGAAGCACTGAATTTCCATCTAATGTAACTGAGGTACTACTACTTGTCTCTGTTTTTTCAATTTCTGTAAATACACTATTAAGTTCACCTGAACTGCTGGCTGCTTTATAATACCCTACTGTAGTGTTTATCGTACCTGCACTAGTCATAGATGATGCATTTGGATAATTGGAAGATACAAGCTGCATAAATTTATTTTCATTACTAACACCATTACCAATTCCTGCATTCGGATTTGCTCCATCGAATATTCCAATTGTGTAAACCGTAGCACCAACTGTGCTTCCTTTAATAGTCTTTGCACTTGATATTG
>JAUNBT010000007.1:0-40407 GCA_030526985.1 Lachnospiraceae bacterium
AACGACAACCGCAACAACGACCGCAACAACAACTGCGACGACAAATGCAAATACGACAACCACCACAACAGAAACCTATGCCGACTATTTTAAGACCTACAATAGTTTTCAGGATTATTTTTCCACAGAGGAATATGATAGTCTGGATAGTATGATGAACAGTGGAAGACCGGAAGTTCCGCTCTATATCGATAAAAACTATATGCTCTATTTATACGATATAAACAAAATGAATTATATCAAGCAGCTTGTCGTAAACATCACAGAACCGTCAGGAACGATTCATAAAGTTCCTTCTGAGGAAAGTACAAAAGGCATCAATATGCTTTCATTGGGTTATATCACATTTCATGATACCGGCATGTACCGGGTATCGACTGACATTACATTTTTGGATGGTTCTTCCTTAAACCGTACCTTTGATTTATACTCGGTAGCCTATAATGCCAACGGCGGAACAGAGGCACCGACAAATCAGGTTAAGCGCCTCGGAAAAACTGTTACAATAAGTGAGGATATTCCTTACCGTGAGGGGTATACATTCAAAGGCTGGTCCGTAAGTCAAAGCAAAACGGAGGTTACCTATCATCCGGGTGATACCTATTCGGCAAATGCGGTACTTAACCTGTATGCGGTGTGGGAAATCAATACATATAAAGTACATTATGATGCAAACGGTGGAAGCGGTGCCCCTGCCGATGATACAAAAAATTATGGAGAAGTCCTTGTTTTAAGCAGTACTGTTCCAGAAAGAGACGGCTATGAGTTTTTAGGATGGGCAGAAAATGCCAGCGCAGCGGAACCACTTTATAAGGCCCGTGGAAATTTCAGCGCAAATAAAAATGTAACATTGTATGCAGTATGGGAAGAAACGAAGACCACAGAAAGTAGCACCAGCAGTACAGAAACCACAGAAAGTAGTGGAACTACCGCTGCTGACAATACTACGGGAACGGATAGCAGCACTGGTACGAATAACACCGGAGGCACGAATAATACAAGTGGTGCCGTTAACACAGGCAGTACAGATAATACCAGCGGCAGTGGAAATACCGGAACTGGAAGCAACACCGGCAATAATGGAAATTCCAGCAATACAGCAACGACTCCGGTTACCCCAGCTGCCCCAAAACAGCAGACAATCATTGCCACCTCCAAAACAGTCGCCTACAAGTCGAAAGCCTTCAATCTGAACGCTAAGTCCAGTGTTGGCAGTAAACTGACCTACAAGACAAGCAATAAAAAAGTGGCCAAAGTATCATCTTCCGGTAAAATCACAGTAATCAATTACGGACAGGCCACCATCACAATTACAGCTGCCGCCAAAGGTGACTATCCTGCGGCAACGAAAAAGATTATAATCCAGGTTGTCCCTAAAAAGGTAACCCTCAGTAAAGTAAGTTCGTCCAAAAAGAAATGTATCAGTGTAAAATGGAAAACAGACAAAACAACAAACGGTTACCAGATGCAGGTATCAACTCATAAACAGTTTAAACGGGAGACCTTTGTAAGATACTTTAGCAAGAAAACTTCCAAGATGACAACTGGCGGCCTAAAGAGTAAAAAGACGTATTATGTCCGAATCCGAGCCTATAAAAAAGTCGGATCTAAGAAATATTACGGTGCATGGAGCAGTGTGAAGAAAGTAAAGATAAAATAAATAATCTGTAAAAATGCAAAAATAAGTAATGGTATTGTAAAAGAAACAAGGGAGAGACAAAAAAGAAATGAAGATCATTATGGGAGGGAAATCAATGAAAAAGATAAGAAATATCATAGTAGCAATTATTATTTTAACAGCATTTTGTGGAATATCAACGATGGCAGCGGAAAAGGAAATCAAGCTTACGAATAAGAAATGGTATACCTACCAAAACACAGACAATTCAAAAGACCCTGTTAATTTTAAGATACAGGTGAATGGGACAGGTTATGTTAAAATAGAAGGAAATGGATACAGCACCCCAGAAATGTCATACAAATCTGGCCTTATTGTAAATTACTATAATCAGAATTGGAAACAGATGCATTCTTCCAGCTACCGGTCTGTGTTTGATCATCAGCCGGGATACTTTGCAGTAAAAAAGGGAACCTACTATATTCAGGTACCAAGCTACTATAAGGTTGATATTCGTTACACTTTCGTAAATGTAAAGGAAAAGAGTGGAAGTAAAAAAAGTAAGGCAGTCACGATCAAGAAGAATAAAACAGCAAAAGGTACCCTTCAGTTTGGAGAATCCTTAAGTAAGACTGACTGGTATAAGATCAAATTGACAAAAAAACAAAAAGTGAATATTTATTTTACAGGAGGAGCTACCTATTTTCTTAATCTTGAGATTATACCGGCCAGTAAAAAGACCATGATTATCAATAATAGAACGTCGATCTGTATTGGAACAAATGTTTGGAAATCCGCTGGGAAGCTTCCAAAGGGAACGTATTATATCAAGGTGAATCGAAGCACCGTTTCATCCAAAGAAGACTGTGGTATGTACACAGTAAGATGGAAATAATAGGACGATAAAAAAGTACGATTGCCTAACCGGTGTGACCATGATAAAATGAGAAAAAGGTATATGTGTTACATTCAGTCATTCACTAAAAAAGATGGAATGAAATTCATGCTCGGGAAGGAGTGTGTTTCTTATGGCGATTACTTTTCCTTTAGGAATTGATAGTTTTCAGAAGATTCGAGATAATAATAATTACTATATTGATAAAACAGCTTTTATTAAAGAACTTCTATCTCAAAATTTTGAGGTGAATCTGATTACCAGACCTCGTCGTTTCGGCAAGACACTCACTATGTCGATGCTGGAGGATTTCTTTGATATCAGCCGTGACAGCAGTAGAGATTTTGAGGGTCTAGAGATCAGCCATGAGAAAGAATTGTGCACAAAATGGATGAATCAATGGCCGACGATATATGTGTCATTAAAAAGTGTAGAGGGCAATGATTTTGAAAGTGCATACGAACGCTTTCGGACACTAATCTCCCGTTTGTGCAAACAGTTCCCTTTTCTGGAGACAAGCAATCTGGTTGATTCGGATGACAAAGTGCTTTTTAAACAGTTGAAGTCACAGACAAGTGACAGGGTGAATCTGAATGAGAGCCTTTGTACACTTATGAGAATGTTGTACGCGCATTATGGAAAGCAGGTAATCCTGCTGATTGATGAGTACGATGTTCCCCTTGCAAAAGCAAATGACCATGGCTATTATCTGGAACTGCTGGATGTGCTACGGACACTGTCTTCGGACAGCTTGAAATCGAACCCACATTTGAAATTTGCCGTGATTACCGGATGCTTAAAAATTGCAAAAGAGAGTATTTTCACCGGAACCAATAATTTTGTCTCTGATACCATTTCGTCTAACCGGTTTGAAGAGTATATCGGTTTTATTGAAAATGATGTTCAAAAGATATTGAAGGATACAGGTTTCGAGAATCATGCAGAAGAAGTGAAATATTGGTACGATGGTTATCGCTTTGGCGGTGTAGATGTCTATTGTCCGTGGGACGTGTTGAATCATGTAGCGGCACTGCAGGAAAATGAACAAGCCACACCGAGAAGTTATTGGGAGAATACCAGCGGGAATGACATCATCCGTAAGTTTATCGAACGCAAGGATCTGTGGTATGAGGCACAGATTAACGAGGATTTTGAGACGCTTTTAGTAGGAGGCTCCATTGTTAAAAGTATTACAGAGAATTTGACTTATGATATGCTGCATTCTTCCGCAGATAATCTGTGGAGCTTACTTTATTTAACCGGCTATTTAACCAGAACGGAAGGAAATACCGGTAATTCAGGAGAAATCACCCTTAAGATTCCTAATGAAGAAATCAGAAGGCTGTTTAATACGACAGTGAAGAACTGGTTCGTAGACCAGGTAAAGGCCACAGACAGAAAGGATTTGTTTGATGCATTGTGGAGTATGGATGAAGAGAAATGTTCTGAAATCCTGTCGGATATGATTTTTGATACCATCAGTTATCATGATTATAAAGAAGATTATTATCATGCATTTGTGGTAGGCGTACTTTCCTTCGCAGGATACCGTGTGAAATCAAATGTCGAAGAGGGGGAAGGCAGACCGGATGTTGTTCTTCGAGATGTACGTAGAAAAAGAGCTATGGTACTCGAAATCAAGCGGGCACCAACCTATGAGGCAATGGAAGAAAAATGTCAGGACGCAATGAAACAAATTAAAGACAGACGTTATACAGAAGGAATTGAGACGATGTACCGTGAAGTGCTGGGTTTTGGGATTTCTTTTTATGATAAAAACTGTCAGGTAAAGGCGAAGAAATTCAGATAAACAATGTTTTATATAGACTCAAATCAATGCAATAGGAGGTGTAACATGTCATTACCGCAGGAACGCATTTATACAATATCTGATATTTATCTGCTTCCAGATGGAAAACGAGCAGAATTAATCAGGGGAGAAATTTATGATATGGCTCCTCCCAGCAGAATACATCAGAAGATATTGACATTTTTTTCAACGGAGATTCTTTTATACCTTCGCAGAAAAAAGGGAGATTGCGAGATATATCCGGCTCCTTTTGCTGTATTTTTGGATGAGAAATCGAATACCTACGTGGAACCGGATATTTCTGTCATCTGTGATAAAGAGAAACTGGATGAGAAAGGCTGTCACGGCGCACCTGACTGGATCATCGAGATTGTGTCACCTTCCAGCAAGAAGATGGATTATTATACAAAACTTTCTCTGTACAAAGAACATGGTGTCCGGGACTACTGGATTGTCGACCCGATGAAACAGGCGGTAGTTGTCTATAATCTGGAGGCAGAAGAACTGCCTGTGATATACCGTTTTTCAGATTCAATCCGTGCAAATATTTACGACGATTTGGAGATTACGCTTGCAGAGATGTAAAAACGGAGTAAGCTACCTGCCTTCAATGTGAAAAAAAGAAAGTGATAAAAGTGAAAATCAAATAATAAAAAAAGACTGCCAGTTTCATTCAGAACCCCGGCAGTCTTTTTTTATAGAAATTCATTAATTGACAAATAATTATCAACTTGACCGCATATCCTATTCTTTTAAAGAACTGCTGATATCGGAAAAATCAATATAAAAATCATCCATAATATTAACTTTGATAACGGAATCAAAAGAATATGGGACATTCAGCTTATCATAATCAAAATAATTGACAGTGACTGTTTTTCTTCTAGGATCGACAATCCAGTATTCGTGAACACCTGCTTCTTTATAGTAGTACAGTTTACGAATATAGTCGTCTGACGGGTTGCTTAAAGATACAATCTCAATAACGAAGTCGGGAGCCCCGTTACAGCGCTTGCCATCTAATTTATTTTTGTCACAGATAATCATAAGATCAGGCTGAACAATAGTAAGTGGCTGGTCAAACAGCTTTACATCGAAGGGTGCATGGAATACTTTGTAGCTTCCTTTGTTATTTTTTATATAAGAATTGAGAATGGTGGTCAATTCAGTAGAAATTGTCTGATGATCCTGTGAGGGAGAGGCTATATCATAAAGAACACCGTCATATACTTCTACCCGGCGATCGTCAGGGAGAGATTCATATTGTTCTAAAGTAATTATTCCTGATTGCATTTGTAATGCAGGCATGGAAACACCTCCTTGTTCGCATAATAAATACCATACCATGTACTAGATATTATCATAGCATGTTGTATCCATGAAAAGCAATATCAGAACATTTATAAAGAGGAAGTGATGTAAAGCATATAGGCGACAATGAATATGGTTGAAAATTTCGTATGGGCAAATAGACCTGTTTCTCTTAATTTTGCCCCTAATATGGAAAATTTAGCCATAAAACATGAAAATTTGTGGCATATAAGCCGTATTTTTTCTAATAGAGAGTATTTTTCTTCCTCTTGCCCATAATTATAGATTTTTGTGGGCAAAAGCAAGCTTTTTATTTTCTCTTGGAAAAATGAAAGCCAAAAACGACGTTTTCAGCAATACATTAAGTGATTTTGAAACATAATTAGGAAAATATAGAAATCAAAGTTTATATTGCCCATTCGCTGAAATAAAGATGTTACACAGCCCCACTCACAACACCTGCCCCTCACCAAAAGAGAAAATCTCCCTGCATATTTGCAAAAGTTGCGCATATCTTGACGATATTGTGAAAATATAATCAAACAAAAAACTAGAAATTGTGCAATGTCTACAAAAAAAACGAAGTTATTTGTGAGAATGAGCCAATTGACATACTAGTATATCAGTTGTAAAATAGACCTAACAAGTTGATCAAAAGTTTTTAAGGAGGAACGAAATGAGAAAAAAATTACTTGCAGTTTTAATGTGTGCAGCGCTTGTCGTAGCAATGACAGCCTGCGGAGGATCTTCGGATTCAGGCTCTGAAAAGAGCACTTCTGCTTCTGGTTCATCAGAGGGCGGCGGTTACAAGATTGGATTTACCGACAACTACAATGGTAACAGTTATCATCAGTCCATGGAGACTTTCATGCAGGAAGTTGCTGAGGAGTTGAAAGCTTCCGGAGATATCAGCGAGCTTACAATTGCTGAGGCAAATCAGGACGCATCTACTCAGATTTCCCAGATTGAAGATTTCATCATGCAGGGATATGACCTGATTATTGTGGATCCATGTTCCACAAGTTCTTTAAACAGTGCAGTGCAGGAAGCATGCGATGCAGGCATTCCAGTGCTGATTATTAACGATGGACCAATCGATTATGAGAACGACCTTGTATATCAGTTAAACTTTGACTTTACAGATCTTGCTTACACATTAACAAAAGAAGTATGTGAGCAGATCGGCGGTTCAGGAAACATTATCGAATTGAGAGGAACTGCTGGAACAACATGTGATACACAGATGCATGAAGGTGTATTAAATGCATTGAAAGAGTATCCTGACGTTGAGATCGTATCCGAGATTTATACAGACTGGACAGGATCTAAGGCACAGAGTGAGCTTAACAGTGTACTTCCTACTTTAGAGAAAGTAGATGGACTTGTAACACAGGGTGGCGATGCTTATGCAGCAGTTCAGGCATTTATCTCCGCTGGATATAAGGATGCAGATCTTCCAGTTATCGCTGGTGACAACAGAGGATCTTTCTTAAGCTGGTGGGCAACAGAAGCACCAGAAGGATATGAGACTATTTCCGGAGCATGTAACCCATGGGATGGCGGAATGGCAATGTATATTGCAGTTGATATCTTAAACGGCAAAGATGTTGCAAACAACATGAACTGCCCATTCGGCTATGTAATGGCAGACGAAGTAGATCAATATGCAGATATGGCAGAAGATGAAGTGGCAAGTATCTCTTATGACTGGGAGACAATTCAGACTGACATTGAGCCTGGCAAATAAGAAAAGCTGAGCATATTGCTCCTTTAATACAACGGGAAGAAGCAGCTTTTAGCTGCTTTTTTTCGTAAATGGCCCCATTTGATTTTGAAAGGAATGGATGAAGATGAATGCAAATGAAATGATGGAACAGTTTTTAAAACAGACAGAAGTAATTGATCTTACTTTAACTTTGGAAGAAAGAATGCCAAAATGGCCGACTCAGCCACCGTTTCATGCAGTGACCTATGAGGCGATGGAGTGGGGGTTTGGCTCTTACCACAGAGGAATCAGTATGAGCGAGCATACCGGAACTCATATGGATGCGCCCAGCCATTTTATACCGGATACGGAGGGTGTTGATCGTACCCCATTTACCCAGCTGATGGGAAGAGGGGTGAAGATTGATGCGACCAATGCCAAGCCAAGGGAAGCTGTTGGAATGGAGACGGTAGCTGCATTTGAGAGAAACTATGGGGAAATTCAGCAGGGAGATATTGTGTTTTTCCATTTCGGATGGGATAAGAAATACGGCCTGAAGCCGGATGGAGACGGATTTTTACATGATTGGCCGGGGATTGCTCCGGAGGTAGGTGAGTACCTGCTTCAAAAAAGGGTAAAAGCAGTTGGATGTGATCCGATGGCCTTAGACCCGGATGGATCTGATTATCCAAACCACAGCATTTTACTTGGAAATGGAATCAATATCCTTGAAAATGTGGCAAATCTGGGCAGTGTTCCACCATTTTTTACTTGTATCGGACTGCCGCTTAAGATTAAAGATGGATCCGGTTCCCCGATTCGGATTTTAGCATTTATCGATAAAAAATAGAGGAAAGGAAGTGACATAAGTTGGAACATAAAGAGAATCAACAGCCCTATCTGCAGCTGAAAGCCATAGATAAGTTTTTTGGCATAACGAAAGCACTGCAGGGCGTGAATCTGGATGTATATGCCGGAGAAGTAATTGGACTCATCGGTCCGAATGGAGCAGGTAAATCGACGATGATGAAGATCCTGACCGGTGTATTACAGCCAACCAATGGTACATTGACTGTGGAAGGAAAAGAGGTAGAGCATTACAGCACCCGTTTGGCAAAGGAAACAGGAATTGCCTGTGCCTATCAGGATTTATCCCTTTGTACCAATTTAAGTGTATATGAGAATTTTGCTCTGCTGAATGTAGGACATGGTCTGGTAGAAAAACCAGGCTGGAGAAAAGACGCGAAAAAGCATGCCAAAGAACTGTTGGAAAAATATTTCCCGGGAAATGGGATTGATGTCGGAAAGACAGTGGATAAATTAAGCTTAGCGGACCAGCAGATTGTGGAAATCTGTAAGACTTTGATGACGGATAATTTAAAGATTTTAATCTTAGACGAACCGACAAGTGCCCTGTCATCAGATAAAGCAAATCAGCTCCATAAAGTAGTAAAAGAATTAAGTGACAAAGGCGTGGCAGTTATCTATATTTCTCATAAATTAGATGAGATTGGAAAGGTAGCAGACCGAATCGTCGTCTTAAGAAATGGCCAGACCCACGGTGAAGTGCGGGCAGCCGGTGTAAGCCAGGATCAGCTCGTTGAAATGATGGGCGGCGGAAAGAAAGAGAAAGCTTTAAAAGGCACGGAAAAGAAAACAGATGGAGAGGTCATGGTAGAGATTAAGAATCTATCTGCCAATGGACTAAATAATGTCAATATGACCATAAGAAAAGGAGAAATCCTTGGTATTTCCGGTCTGGCAGGCTCCGGACAGCAGGAACTTTTACAGCTGATTTACAGTGCAAGAAAGCATATTGGAACTATGAATAAGAACGGAATCCAGGTAAACAGCAGTATCGCCTATGTATCCGGTGACCGTACAAAAGAAGGCGTTTTCCCATTGTGGGATATACGAAATAATATTTTGGTGGCTAATTTTGACCGGGTAAAAGGAAAGCTTCTTCTCGATAAGAAAAAATGTGATGAGTCAGCGCAGCATTGGTATGACAAGTTAAAATTCAGAGCGGAAGGAATTGGAAGTAATATTATGTCCTTATCCGGTGGTAATCAGCAGAAAGCCTTGATTGCCAGAGGAATTGCCTCAGAGGCAGATATTATTATTTTAAATGACCCGACGGCCGGTGTTGATATTGGAACAAAGCAGGATATTTACGCTCTGCTTGAGGAAATCAAACAGATGGGAAAAGCGGTTATTTTGTACTCCACAGAGGATGCAGAGATTGAAATCTGTGACCGTGCCTATATTATGCATGACGGTGCTGTGACGGCGGAATTAATCGGTGATGATATTACCGTTTCCAATATCGTAACTGCTTCCTTTAAGACCGTTGAGAAAAAGAAAAAGGAAGAAGAGAAAAAGAGTTTTCTTGCTCAGGCATTTTCTTCCAGACTGATGCTTCCGATTCTTACCTTAATCGTTATTTTTGCGGCAAATGTAATGAATAACCCGAATATGCTTTCCTACATTGGACTGCGTATGAAGATCAGTTCTACGCTTCCATTGATTTTTGCAGCATTGGGACAGATGTTTATTATTTTGTCCGGTGATTGTGATATGGGTAATGGGTATTCTATCGGACTTGTCAATGTCTTAGTCGGAATTATTTTGACGGGTAATCCACTTGTGGGTGTTGTCAGTTTGATTATTTTCATTGCAGCTTATATGGGAATGGCGGCATTGATTCATTTGAGAAGTATTCCTGCGATTGTGGTTACCTTAGGTGCACAGTTCGTATGGTACGGGATTGCCTTAATTATTTGTCCGACGCCGGGAGGCAGCTGTCCGGAATGGCTGTCGAATTTCCTCCGGATTGAGACACCGGTAATTCCGTTCCCAATCATTATTGCAGCAGTGGCCGGAATCTTTTGCTGGTATCTGCTAGCGAGAAGCCGGTATGGAATGGTAATGCGTGGAATTGGAAATAATCCATCTTCCATTGAACGTTCCGGATGGAGTTATCTTTTAGCAAAAGCAGTGAATTATGGTATGGCAGGTCTGATGATTGTATTTGCCGGTATGGCATATACCTCCACCTGTAATGGTGCTGATGCAAACAGCTCTGTGAACTTCTGTATGATGTCTATCGCAACTGTAATTTTAGGCGGATGCGAGATGGCAGGCGGTGTAGGCGAACCAATTGGTGTTGTAGTGGCAGCGATTGCCATGAACTTAATCAATTCCCTGCTCACCGCACTTAAGATTGATTCGAACTATCAGACCGCAATTATTGGTTTGATTTTGATTGCAGTATTAGCATTCAAATTTGTGATACATAGAAAGGAGGCGGCAGGTAATGAGTAAGATAAAAGAAATTACACAGAAAAATGCATTTATCTGGCCGGTACTCGGATGTATTATTTTATACATCGCAATTACGGCAGTGACAGGATCCTTTAGTATCGCCGTGTTGTCATCCTGCGCGAAATTATGTGTATTTGCAATGCTTTTAGCATTGGGACAGATGATCGTTGTTACCAGTGGTGACGGTGCAATCGACCTGTCGCAGAGATATATTTTAACACTGACAGCATACATTTCCTGTACAGTGATGGAGACGAATATTGTACTTGGTCTGATTGCGGCAATCTTAGTGGGAGTTATCTGTGCCCTGATCAGTTCTCTGATTAATGTGTATCTGCGAGTTCCGGCTATGATTACTACGCTGGCAACCGGATACTTATTTTACACAGTCATCCTGCTTGTTTCAGGAAAAGGATCAAGCATTCCTGCTCCTAAATTTGTTTCCTTTGTAAATACAAATATATTTGGTTTAAATATGATGACCCTGGTATGTATTATCGTGGCAATCGTCCTCTGGTTTGTACTTTACAGAACAAAATATGGGCATCAGCTTCATGCGGTAGGACAAAAAAGAGAAGCGGCACGTTTAGCAGGAATTAATGTAAAGAAAACAGTTATCGTTGCATTTTTAATGAATGGTGCATTGTGTGGACTGGCAGGAGCTCTCTGTGGAGCATACTGTGGAGGCGCAAACCAGGATTTGGGAACAACGTATTTCCTTCCTTCCGTTGCAGCGGCTTTCGTAGGTGGAACCAATGCAGCAGGTGGAAAATCCAGCGTTGTTGGTGTCAGCATTGGAGCGTTGATGATGACATTTATGTCAACATTCTTAAATGCGGCAAAATTAGATGTAGGAATTCAGCGATTAATTCAAGGAGCATTTTTGGTATTCCTTCTTGTAGTAGCGGTTTCAGATGCAGGCAAGAAAAAGTAGAAGGGGCATAAAAAAATGAAGGCAGTAAGAATAATAAAAGCAAATGATTTACAGATTGTGGAGATGGAAAAACCGGTCATCGGTGGAGAACAAAATGTTTTAGTCAAAATGAAAGCAGCCGGAATCTGCGGCAGTGATGTGGGAATTTATCACGGAACCAATGCGGCAGCAACATATCCAAGAGTGATTGGTCATGAAATCGTCGGTGTGGTAGAAGAAGTTGGTCCGGATGTGACAAAGGTAAAAGTGGGTGACAGGGTCATTATTGATCAGGTCACTGCCTGCGGACATTGTTATGCCTGCAGTAAGAACCGGCCAAATGTGTGCGGGAATTTACAGGTAAGAGGTGTCCATATCGATGGTGGATACCGGGAATATATTGCAGTCAATGAGACGGATTGTTATCTTCTTCCGGATACTCTCTCCGATGAAGATGCGGTTATGATTGAGCCGACTACAATTGCAGTTCAGTGCTGCAGCCGGGCGCAGTTAGAAAAAGAAGATTCTGTTTTGATTATCGGAGCAGGAGCACTTGGCAGCAGTATCTTAAGAATTGTAAAGCTTTATCAACCTCGTAAAATTATTGTTGCAGATATTGATGATGCAAAATTGGAAGAAGCTTTAAAAGCGGGTGCAACGGATGTAGTAAACAGCAAAACAGAGGACTTGGTGAAACGCTGCCATGAGCTTACCGACGGATATGGCCCTACTGTATCGATTGATGCAGCCTGTGTAAAAGGAAGTCTTTTAAATGCATTAGAAGCAACAGGAAATGCAGGACGTGTCATTACGATGGGATTTAGTGTGGCACCGGATGAGGTGAATCAGTTTGTAATTACTTCAAAAGAATTAGATGTAAGAGGAAGCCGTCTGCAAAATCGCAAATTCCAGACAGTCATTGATCTGGTAAAGGAAGGAAAAATCGATTTAACGGGAAGTATTTCTCATCGTTTTCATTTCTTAGATGCACAGAAAGCATTTGATCTAGTAGACAGCAGGGATCCGTCGATCCGAAAAATTGTATTAACATTTGAGTAAACGAAATTGATTGACTCTTGCATGAGAAATAACAAACACAGAAAAGGGGAACAGATATGGATATGACATTGCGTTGGTTCGGCGACGGATTTGATACCGTTTCTTTGGAAAATATCCGGCAGATTCCAGGTGTGACAGGAGTAGTTTCTACTTTATATGATGCACAGCCGGGGGATCTTTGGGAAAAAGAAAAGGTAAACCAGTTAAAAAACAGGATTGAATCCACCGGATTAAAATTACTGGGAATTGAGAGTGTAAACATTCATGATTCTATCAAAGTGGGAACCAAAGAGCGGGATCAGTACATAGAAAATTATATTAAGACAATCGAGATTCTTGGCGAGGCCGGAGTAAAATGTATCTGCTATAACTTTATGCCGGTATTTGACTGGACAAGATCCGATCTTGCAAAACTGAGAAATGACGGGGCAACGGTTCTTGCCTATGATCAAAAGGAAATTGATCAGATAGATCCGGCCAACATTTTTGAGTCGATGCAAAAGAAGGCAGGAGATTCTTTACTTCCAGGCTGGGAGCCGGAGCGTATGGCACATTTGCAGGAATTGTTTGAGATGTACGCAGATGTAGATGAGGAAAAATTATTTGAAAATTTAAAATATTTCTTAGAGGCAATTCAGCCTGCCTGCGAAAAATATGAAGTCAATATGGCAATTCATCCGGATGATCCGCCGTGGAAGGTGTTTGGTCTTCCGAGAATTATGACATCAAAAGAGAATCTATTGCGTCTTACAAAAATGGTGGATGCACCGTTTAACGGAATTACTCTTTGTACAGGTTCCTTAGGATCTAATCCGGATAACGACATTCCGGATATGATAAGAAGCCTAAAAGGCAGAATCCATTTTGCCCATGTAAGAAATATTAAGCACAATGCACCGGGAGATTTTCAGGAAGCGGCCCATCTTTCTTCTGATGGAAGCTTAGATATGTATGAGATTATGAAAGCCTTAGCTGACACCGGGTTTGAAGGACTGATGCGTCCGGATCACGGAAGAATGATCTGGGGCGAGAAAGCAATGCCGGGATATGGTCTTTACGACAGAGCATTAGGTGCTGCTTATTTAAATGGACTATGGGAAGCAATACAGAAAAATAAATAAAATAACCGGAAGGAGAAAATGACAATGCTTACAATGAATCTGACATCTTTAAATGACATCGAAGGCTGGAAAAATGCAAAGGTAAACCTTCCGGAGTACGACGTAGAAAAAGTAGCTGCAAATACAAAGGAACATCCAATCTGGCTCCATTTTGGGGCGGGAAATATTTTCCGGGGTTTTATCGGAGGCTTACAGCAGAGTCTGTTAAACAAAGGATTGTGCGACAGAGGAATTATTGCTGCAGAGACGTTTGATTATGATATTATCCATAAAATTTATGAGCCCTATGATAATCTGACCATGAATGTGACTTTAAAAGCAGATGGCACAATGACAAGAGAGATTCTGGGAAGTATCACAGAAGGAATCTGTGCAGATGCTTCCGATGAAAAATCAATGGGTCGGTTAATGGAGATTATCCGGGAACCAGGGCTTCAGCTGATTTCTTTTACAATCACGGAAAAAGGCTATGCCTTAAACAGTGCAGCTGGGGACTATCTTCCCGTTGTAGTAGAAGATTTTAAGAACGGTCCAGGTAAGGGAAAACACGCCATGAGCGTGGTTGCCGGATTGCTTTACGCAAGATATCAGGCAGGCGAACTTCCCTTAGCAGTTGTTTCCATGGATAATTGTAGCCACAATGGAGAGAAATTGCAAAAAAGCATCTTGACAATTGCAAACCAATGGGTACAAAATGGACTGGTAGAGAGTGATTTTATAAATTATTTGGAAAATGGGGACAAGATTGCATTTCCATGGAGTATGATTGACAAAATTACACCAAGACCAGCCGATGTAGTGCAAGGTGCATTAGCGGCAGACGGAATCGAAGGAATGGAGCCGGTAATTACCAGCCGCAATACTTATATCGCGCCTTTTGTAAATGCGGAGGAAGCGCAGTACTTAGTAATCGAAGATTCCTTCCCGAATGGAAGACCGCCATTAGAAGAAGCCGGAGTATATTTAACAGACCGGGATACGGTGAACTGTACAGAGACAATGAAGGTGACAACCTGCCTGAATCCGCTTCATACGGCGATGAGCGTTTATGGCTGTATGTTGGGATATACATTGATCTCAGAGGAGATGAAGGATGAAGATATCGTAAAACTGATCCGCACATTAGGCTATCAGGAAGGGCTTCCGGTTGTTGTGGACCCGAAGATATTAAGTCCAAAAGCATTTATCGATGAGGTAATGGAAAAACGTCTGCCAAATCCGTTTATGCCGGATGCGCCTCAGAGGATTGCCACAGATACCAGCCAGAAGGTTGGAATCCGTTTTGGAGAGACGATAAAGAAGTATGTGCAGCAGGGAAAAGATGTGAATCAACTGAACGCAGTGCCATTAGCAATCGCTGGATGGCTCAGATATCTTCTTGGAGTGGATGATCAGGGAGAAGAGATGGAAATCTCATCAGACCCGATGAAGGAAACACTGCAAAAAGAATTAGAAGGTGTGCGTGTAGGAGAGCCGAATTCCTATCAGGGACAACTGAAAAAGATTCTTTCTAACCCGGCCGTCTTTGGCTCAGATCTTGTTGAGATTGGTCTTGCGTCTAAAATTGAACAGATATTCCAGGAAGAATTAGATGGGAAAGGTGCTGTTCGCTCTACGCTTAAAAAGTATTTACAAGACTAGGAGTAAGAAGAATATGCATATTTCAGAACGATTGGCGAAAGAGACAGGAAAAGAATTTGCGCTAAGGACAATTATTGACAATATCGTGACACTAGAACTGGTGCCGGGGACGATGGTAAGTGCCAATGAACTGGCTGCAAAGCTGGGAATCTCAAGGACTCCGGTGCGGGAAGCACTGAATGAATTGAGTAAGACTGGAATTATTGAGGTATTTCCCCAGAGTGGGAGCCGTATTTCGCTCATTGATCTGGCCCTTGTGGATGAGTCCAGATTTTTAAGAAATACGTTGGAATGCGCAGTGGTCAAAGAGGCCTGTAAGGATATCAAAGAAGAGGAACTTTTAAGGCTGAAAGAGAATATGAAGCTGCAGGATTTTTATATGGAAAATCATATGACAGACAAATTTTTGGAGGCAGATGATGAGTTTCACAGAATCTTCTTTGAACTGACCGGCAAGATGGAAATCTATGAATTGATGAAGAATTTTTCAATCCATTTTGACCGTCTAAGAAACATCACTGTGGTTGCGGTAAAGGATTTAAAAGTAATTGGCGACCATAGGGAGATATTAGATGCCGTCGAGAAAAATGACCCGGACCGGGCAGTCCAGATCATGGATAAACACTTAAGCCGGTACAAATTTGATGCAGAACAAATCAAGAAGGAATATGCAGACTATTTTAAAGAATAGTGGATGGAAACTTCATAGATATATCAGGTGGATGTATTATCTGAGAAAAACCAGGAGCCATATATCAGCAAGAAAGCTGATATATGGCTCCGGGTTTTATGTGTTATGAAATTTGATAAAAGCGTTTTAATAATTGTTCAGAGTAGTACTAAATTATTGTAAAATTATGCTTATCTCTGGACACGTCCTGATCCGTCGCCACCGGCTAATTTTGCCACTTCATCCATGGAAACCATGTTGAAATCGCCTTCGATGGAGTGTTTTAAGCAGGAAGCTGCAACGGCAAATTCGATGGATGCTTGTGAGTCGTAGCCATTTAAAGAAGCTGCAATCAGACCACCGCCGAAGCTGTCGCCGCCACCTACGCGGTCAACGATGTGCATCTTGTATTTTTTACTGAAATAGTAATCCGTTCCGTCATAGAGCATTGCAGACCAATTGTTGTCATTTGCAGAGAGGGATTCTCTTAAAGTAATGGCAACTTTACTAAAGCCAAAACGGTCTGCCAACTGTTTTGCTACATCTTTATAGCCTTCGTGATTTACAGTTCCAGTGGTGACGTCTGTATTCGCAGCTTTGATTCCGAATACGTCAGCGGCATCTTCTTCATTTGCGATACATACATCCACATATTTGCAAAGCTCGGCCATGACTTCGCCAGCTTTTTCTTTGGACCATAATTTATTTCTATAGTTTAAGTCGCAAGAGATGGTAATGTTTAATTCTTTTGCGGCTTTACATGCCTCTAAGCAAATAGCTGCCACGTTGTCATTTAATGCAGGTGTGATTCCTGTGAAATGGAACCATTTGGCACCTTCAAAAATCTTTTTCCAGTCAAAGTCTTCTTTGGAAGCGGTGTAGATAGAAGAGCCTGCTCTGTCATAGATTACCTTGGAAGGACGCTGGGAAGCACCTTTTTCCAAAAAATAAATTCCGACACGGTCACCGCCGCGGGCGATGTCTGTTGTGTCTACTCCGTATTTTCTAAGGGAATTGATGGCTGCCTGTCCAATCTCGTGGGTCGGAAGCTTTGTCACAAATTTTGCATCAAAACCATAGTTTGCCAATGATACTGCTACGTTCGCTTCTCCGCCGCCGTAGGTTGCTCCAAAGGTATCTGCCTGCACAAAACGGTAATATCCCTCCGGTGCAAGACGAAGCATAATTTCTCCAAATGTAACTACTTTCTTTGACATATCTTTTTCCTCCATAGTCTTTGCTGGTTTGATCTAATTATTTTTTACAAGATGAACACCGAATCCGGCAATTTCATTCTCAAGGTAAATGGAATTCATTTCCCCATTGTTATATTTTGCAGAATCCATATCGAAGTGAAATCCCTGGGATTCTAAATAATTTACAGCCCTTGAAACACTGTTGGTGCCGATTGCAATGTGGCCTTTTGCTCCACGGCCGTTTACTTTCATTGCTTCTATTATACTGCCTGCAAATACAGAGCTGTTTCCATTCTTAGATGCTAATCCAAATAAGGAAGAGAAAGCATCTGCTGTCTTTACGGCATCTTCTTCGTTGTCATGATTGATTCCGATATGAACAAGCTTAAAGTTTAACATGGTCATAACGGCTTCTCTTGTCAGAGCTGTAATCTCATCAAATTTTCCGGCTTTGACAAGATCGCCTTTTACCATCCAGCTTCCGCCGCAGGCAAGAATCTTAGGGAATGCAAGGTATTCATTGATATTTTTAGCATTAATGCCTCCGGTAGGCATAAATTTTATATTAGTATAAGGTGCAGCCATAGATTTGATCATGTTAAGTCCGCCAGCGGCTTCTGCCGGGAAAAACTTCACGACTTCAAGTCCCAGTTCGATTGCCTGCTCCACATCGCTTGGATTGGATGTTCCAGGAGTGACAGGAATATCACGGTCCACACAATATTTTACAACTTTTGGATTTAATCCAGGACTTACGATAAACTTTGCTCCGGCATTCACTGCACGGTCTACCTGCTCCGTTGTCAGTACAGTTCCGGCTCCCACTAACATCTCTGGAAACTGCTCTGCCATAATGCGGATGGATTCTTCTGCAGCATCGGTACGGAATGTGACTTCTGCACAGGGAAGACCTCCTTCACATAATGCTTTGGCTAATGGTGCAGCATCTTTGGGATCGTTTAAAACTACAACAGGGACGATTCCGATCTTCTGGATTTTTTCAAGAATTTCGTTCATAACTTGGCTCTCCTTTTTTGGCACATGGGTAATATTAGATTGATTGTTTTAAAACATTTCATATTGTGGAACTAAGTATCACAATGTGAAATTAACATAATTTCATTATACTCATTTCCTGTTGTTTGTCAACAGAATATTTGCGTAAAATTTGCCCTTTTTTTCTGGACATGTTACAATAATTAGGAATGAAATATGAGGTGATTAAAAATGGAGACAAAAAATCCAATCCAGGTGTCGGAGCGTATTTTTCACACAATTGAATGTCTGGCTCAAAATGGACCTATGGGATTGTTAGAATTAAGTAGTGAATTGGAATTGAATAAGAGTACTGTACACCGTATTTTGAATTCTTTAATCTATATGGATTATGTAAAACAGGATCCGGATACTTTAAAATATACGTTAAGCTTGAAATTTTGCCGTATTTCCAATCAGATTCTTTCTCAAAACAGTGTAATCGATCTTACCCGGCCTTATCTGAAAGAACTTGCAGAATTGTCCGGTGAGATTGTGCATTTAGTGGAGATTGAGGGGGTTCATGCGGTATATATAGATAAGGTTGAGGCAACCCACAATTCAGTGCGGCTGATTTCCAAAGTGGGAAAGAGTATCCCGCTGTACTGTTCGGGAGTCGGCAAAGCGATGCTTGCAGATATGGAAGATGATAAGATTCGTTCCATTTGGGAACAAAGTGATATCCAGCGTTTTACGGAACATACGATTACAGATTTTGATCAATTTATGGAAAGAATCAGAGAGGTTCGCAAGGATGGCTATGCCACAGATGATGAAGAGAATGAACTTGGCGTGCGCTGCGTGGCAATCTCAGTAAAAGATTATAAAGGTAAGACGAAGTATGCAATCAGTATCTCTGCCCCCATTGCAAGAATGGAGAAGAAACGGATGAAGGAATTGGCAAAAGAGCTTGTAAAAGTGAGAGAGCAGCTTGCCAAAGAGTGGGCTGGAAAGTAGGAAAAAGATGGTACAAAATGGGAGCAAAAATAGCAGGATGGATAATCGGCTATATATGATTATGCACGGCGAACGAAAAGTGGCGGTCATTTATAAAAATGGAGACTGTAAGATTTATCAGCCTAAGATGATGCCTTATAATCTGTATTTGGAAGAAAATGCAGGAGAGAATCTTGATTTGCGTCTTCAGAATCTGGATAATTTTTATTACTGGTGTGCGTCTAGGGTGTTGCCTTTAGACCGCCAATATGCCAAAGAAATCTTAAATAGTATTGGGGCCTCTCAGGCTGTAACGGACAGGGACCGTGCCAAGATTGCACTTTCCTATCATTGCCTGTCTCTTATGGATGTATTTTGGACAAGAGAGCCTTATGAAAGACAGAGTTTTTCCAATCTTAATTTATATAGAAACCATTTGAAAAAGGCATTTGTGGACGTAGTATTAAGAGGCTGCCAGATGACGGTGCAAAATAGCCGGCTGATGGCAGATGATCTAAGTACCCCAGGATGTTTCCCAAAAGCATGGGTGCGAAAGGAGGGAGAATTCTGGCTGTTAAAAGGCGGCGATGAGGAAAATGTGAAAAATGAACTTCTTGCAAGCCGAATCTGCCAGTGTTTTCAGGTAAATCAAGTGCGCTATCAGGAAGATAGATACGATGGAGAGATTGTCGCTGCCTGTAAAATGATAACTTCTCCAGAACAAAGTATTGTGCCTATGGAGCATTTTGAGATATATGCATTAAATCATGACATAGACAAGATGGAATATATCTTGAAATTGGATGGATATTCCTATTATATGATGAATATTCTTGACTATCTAATTGGAAACACAGACCGTCATTGGGGGAATTGGGGTGTGCTGGTGGACAACAGCACCAATCTGCCAATCCGATTGTACGATTTGATGGATTTTAATAAGGCGTTTTCAGCCTATGATACTCTAAATGGGGCGAACTGTCTTACAACTATAGTCCCAATGTCACAAAGACAGGCAGCTTTAGAAGCGGTGAAGGAGATTGGATGGAACCAGAAAGAAGAAATCCAGCCGGAATGGTTTGAAAATCCGGACAGGCGTGATATGTTTTTTAAGCGGCTTGCCAGTATTAGAAATTAGAAGAGGAGGAATGAGCGGTGAGTAAAAAATGTGTTGGATTTATTGAGGCAATCGGTATGGCTGCTGCAATTCAGGCTGCAGACACGGCAGTAAAAAGTGCGAATGTAAAGCTGTTAGGCTACGAATACAGTGGAGGAAAAGCACAGATTGTAGTAAAGATAGAAGGAAATGTCGGTGCCGTAAAGGCGGCAATTGCAGCGGCAAAGATTGCGGTTGACGGTGTGAAAGGTTCTCTCTCCGGATATGATGCTATTTTGGAAAAACCGGCATTGAATGAAGAGGTGTATGATACTTTGGTACATAATGCCCAGACGGTCGGCGATGAGCTGCAGATCCAGTCTGGAAAACGTCCACAGGGTACTGGGCGGCAGGCCAAATGGGTCGGAAAGTGGGACCAGCACACGCCAATTAGAGAATAAAAGGGGAGCAGGAAAGATGAAATACGATTTTACAACAATCATGAACCGGGAGGGAATGGATGCGATTGCTGTTGAACAAATTCCCTTTGAAAATGTCACGGTGAAGGAAGGATTTTCCCGGATTCCCATGTGGATTGCGGATATGAATTTTGCCACTGTGCCAACGGTTCCAAAGGCATTAATAGAAAGAGCGTCCCATCCGGCCTATGGATATTTTAATATCCGGGAGGAATATTATCAGGCAATTATCGACTGGCAGGAAAAACGACATGGCGTGGTGGGACTTACAAAGGAATGTATCGGCTATGAAAATGGTGTGCTGGGAGGCGTAATCAGTGCACTGAATGTTTTTTGCTCGAAAGGCGACAAGGTCTTGGTTCATTCCCCGGTATATATTGGATTTTCCATGGTCCTTTCCAATAACGGATATCAGCTGGTTGACAGCCCCCTTCATCGGGACGAAGATGGTATTTGGAGAATGGATTATGAGGATATGGAAGAGAAGCTGAAAACACAGCATATCCACACCGCAATTGTGTGTTCTCCCCACAATCCCTGCGGCAGAGTATGGGAAAAATGGGAACTGGAAAAGATGATGGAGCTTTATAAAAAGTATGATGTCCAGGTAATCTGCGATGAAATCTGGGCAGACCTTACATTAGATGGACATAAGCACATCCCTCTCCAATCTATTTCGGAGGATGCCAAAATGCGGACTATGGCTTTCTATGCACCGTCGAAGACCTTCAATCTGGCAGGGCTGATTGGAAGCTATCATATTATTTATAACCAGAGACTTCGGGATAGAATTCGGAAGGAATCCTCCTTGTCCCACTATAATTCCATCAATGTCCTTTCCATGCATGCTCTGATTGCAGCCTATGGAAAAGAGGGTCATGAATGGGTGGATGAACTTCGGTGCGTTCTCTCCGAAAATGTGGATTATGCCTGGAATTTTATAACCGAACATTTTAAAGGAATATCCGTGGCAAAACCGGAAGGAACCTATATGCTTTTGCTTGACTGTGAACAGTGGTGTAAAGAACATAATAAAACCTTAGATGAACTCCAAAAGGCGGGGGTAGAAGTGGGCGTAATCTGGCAGGATGGCAGAGCATTTTACAGCCCATGGGGAATCCGAATGAATCTGGCACTTCCGAAAACATTAGTAGAGGAAGCAATGAGACGGCTGCAAAAATACGTATTGATACCGTAGGAGGAACTTATTGGAACTGTGGATTGAGATTCGAACCGAAAAAAATAAAAAAACCGCTTGACAACCTGTCCGGGTGTATGGTATTTTATATGAGTATTGACGTCCGAAGACAGCAGGTGCGAAAGCATAAGGTGAGATACGCCTGCCGAGGTTGTGATATTCAGTTTAGAATAACCACGCTCTCTTGTCTTAGGATAAGAGAGCTTTTTTATTGCATAACGGGCGGCGCAGGCCGGTCGGAAGTGTATATTCGTAGACGGCGGTACACTTACTAAAATAGGAGGTACAGCAGCATGGCTAAAGTAGAATTAAAGCAGCCTGTCGTAGAAGCGATCAAAGAGCAGATCGACGGAGCTAAAGGTATCGTTTTAGTTGATTATCGTGGACTGACTGTAGAGCAGGATACAATACTGCGTAGATCTTTAAGAGAAGCAGACGTTGTATACAAAGTTTACAAGAACACTATGATCAAGAGAGCTGTAGAAGGAACAGAATTTGAGCCTTTGACAGCTGATTTAGAAGGACCTACCGCAATCGCTATTTCCAAGACAGACGCAACAGCACCAGCCAGAGTTCTGGCACAGGCAGCGAAAGATGCGAAAGCATTGGAGTTAAAAGCAGGCGTTGTTGAGGGAACATACTACGATGCTCAGGGAATTCAGGTTATTGCAACCATTCCTTCAAGAGAGGAATTACTTTCCAAACTTCTTGGAAGCATTCAGTCCCCAATCGCAAATTTTGCACGCGTAATCAAGCAGATTGCAGAGAGCAAAGAAGCATAAGCAAGGCAGAACACAGGGTAGCCTAAAGAAGCCCACAACAAGAATAAGAATATTATAATGGAGGAATTAATCATGACAACTCAGGAAATCATTGAAGTAATCAAAGGTTTATCCGTATTAGAATTAAACGATTTAGTAAAAGCATGTGAAGAAGAATTTGGTGTATCCGCAGCAGCAGGTGTTGTTGTAGCAGCAGGTGCAGCAGGAGAAGCAGCAGAAGAGAAGACAGAGTTTGACGTAGAGTTAACAGAAGTTGGCGCTAACAAAGTTAAAGTCATCAAAGCTGTTCGTGAGTTAACAGGTCTTGGCTTAAAAGAAGCGAAAGCTGTTGTAGACGAAGCTCCAAAGGTAGTAAAAGAAGCTGTAACAAAAGAAGAAGCAGACATGATCAAAGAGAAATTAGAAGCAGAAGGCGCAAAGGTTACATTAAAATAATCGAGCCTCGATACACTTCATTTCTGATGGCATAGAGACTGTTATCCACAAGGATGGCAGGAATGCTTTGGATAAGAATAATGAACCGTCGGACCGAAGATGGAAGTTCCATTTTGGTCTGGCGGTTTTTGTGTTTTTACTTGAAAATGTACTGTATAAAGCGTATAATTTCAGTAGAAGTGTCTTTTTGGACAGGAAATGCGGTAATCACGGAGGAGTGTCATGCCAAAAATGAGTGAAATAGAGAAGATGGAGTATGAAGAACAGTTATTTGAGGCGGTATTGTGTGGTATTGTACATTATTCCATGGAAGAAGAACCAAGAATTTTGAGATTTAATAATGCCTGTGTGCAGATTTATGGATATCGTACGAAAGAAGAATTACGTCGGGAGATGGCAGATTCTTTCGAGAATATGGTTTATTCCTATGATGTAGAATTTTTTAAAGGCTTTCTTCGGCGGGCGAAGAAGAGCAGACAGACGGTGAATTTTGGACACAGAATTCTAAGACAGAATCAGACAATCGGATATATTATGGGAACCATCCGAGTGATTACCTTAGAGGACGGGACCGAAGTTCTCGAAAGCATTTTCAGGGATTCCGGACAGCATATTATGCAGGCCGATATTCGTAAAAGCATCTATTACCAGTCGGTAGAATCCAGTTTCAATACAAAGAAAATTATATTAGCAGACACAGACGAGACTTCTAAGCAGGAACTTAGGGAGATTCTTCAGGATGAGTATACAATTATCGAGGTTGAGAGCGGTAATGAGGTCATGTCCGTACTCAAAAAAGAAGAGGAAGAAATCGCAGCTGTTTTGATTGCGGCCAGTATTTTGGTGGATCAGGATTATCATTTTATCGGCGCACTACGCGGTAGTATTTTATATGCAACAATCCCATTAATTGCGTTAGATGATATTGATAAGCCTCAGGAAGTGCTTTTATCTTACGGTGTGAATGAGGTTTTGCATCGGCCCTACAACAAAAATGTCATTCGGCTTCGGTTGATCAACTTAATTGAACTTCGAGATACAGCAGTGCAGCGCAATGCCATTGAAGCTTTGATGAATAATTTATCCGGCGGGGTTTTAGTATGTCGTTTTTTAGATCAAACAATCATTCCTCTCTATTATACAGATGGAGTTCCGGCCTTAAGTGGCAGAGACAAGACAGAATTAGAAGACAGTATCAGCAGGGGCAGGATAAAAGAGCTTGTCTATGAAAAGGATGCGAAGCGGTTATCTGCTTATATGTTCCAGCTGGCACAAAGTGGGGATCCGATTGAAGTAACCTTCCGTGTGAAACATAAAAACGGGGCTTTGGCATGGGTTCATATGCATGGTACAAAGATTCGTTCCGATAAAGAAGGGGTTACATACCAGTGCATTGTTTCGCCGACTACTTCCAGCGAAAAGACATATATGGACATTATGAGCGATTCTTTTAATGGCATTATTGTCTATGGTGAGCACAAAGATGATGTGCTTTATTTTAATAATGCGGCAATCCCTTTACTTGAGGAAAATCTGCAGGAGGCGTTTTTAGAAGAGGAATTGTCTGAGAAAGAGTATGTCTCTAAACAGCTTCTTATGCCGGATCAGGGAAAGCATATTACGCTCAATGCAAAACGGATTGACTGGAATGGAATTCGGGCGAAGATTATTTATATTACCGATGATACAGACAGTTACCGGATTCAGATGGAGCGGTATCAGCTTTATGAGATGGAGATGTCAAAAATCGGGACAGCAGATGACAATATGATTTTTTCCGCTGTTTTTAATATGAAGGAAAATGAGATGGTTGAGCTGGGAACAGACCGGATTTTTGGATTTCGAATGGATGGCATTTATACAATAGAGGATTGCATTGGAGAATTGTGCAGTTATACAGTCGATGAGGCACAGAAAATGATTTTTGAGAATCAATATCGGTTCGATGCTTTTCGAAAAGAATATCAGAATGGAAAGACAAAGCAGACTTCCCGTTATAAGATACGCAGGAAGGATGGCGGTTTTCAGTGGATTGCAATCAGTTGGTCATTGATAGAAAATCCGACGACGTTAGAGCTTTATGCATTTTTATATATTTATGATATTGATGAGGAGATGATTAGACAGCAGTCCTTTGAAAAAGTTCTTGGGTTTGAGGAAGAATATGTGGTGGCTTTAGATCTTGCCAGCAGGAAGATACGGATGATGGATGTGGGAGAAGACTCTCAGATTATCAATGAAGGTGAGCTTCCTTATGAAACGTTTCGTCAGCAATTTTGGAAAGATGCGGTATCCGCAAAAGAGCATGAAAAGCTGATGGAGGCCACAGAGATTCACTATATTGAAGAAAAGCTGGAGAAAGAAAAGGTATATGCTTATTATTACCGGACGAAAAAAATAGACGGCAGATACCGGCATAAAAGAGTCCGGGTATTTTATCTCGACGAGACAAAGGATATTATTTGTTTTACAAGAACGGATGTGACAGATTTTCAAGAAGAACAGCAGCGCAGAAATGAGCAGTTGGCGGCAGCTCTTTCGGAAGCAGAGCAGGCCAATAAGGCAAAGAGTATGTTCCTGTCCAGAATGAGCCATGATATCCGTACTCCAATGAATGCTATTTTGGGAATGACACGGTTAGCTTTAGATGGAATGGAAGATAGGGCACTGGTAAAAGATCATCTGGATAAGATTCTTAATTCCGGTAGTTACTTGCTTGGATTAATTAATGATATCCTTGATATGTCCCGAATGGAAGTGGATATGATTGAGTTGGAGGAAACTCCGTATTCTATACGGGAATGTGTTGATTTTGTGCTGATTTCTTTAAAAATGCAGATGGAAGAAAAGAAAATCCATTTTTCCTATGAAGAAAAAGGGCCGATGCCTAAATATGTGATGCTCGATAAGATGAGAATTCAGCAGGTGTTTTTTAACCTGATTTCCAATGCGGTTAAGTTTGCAGAATCAGAAGGCCATGTCAGGGTTGAGGTTTTGCCCTGCGAGATGGAAAATGGTCTGTTAAATACACTAATCCGGGTAGAGGATGACGGTATTGGGATTGCAAAAGAAGAGCAGGAGAAAGTATTTGAGCCTTTTGAACAGGGAACAAATCAGGGTGAACGGAGACAGCAGGGAACGGGACTTGGTCTTGCTATTGTAAATAATTTAATTCACATTATGGGTGGAACGATTGAAGTGGAGAGTGAACCGGGAGAAGGAACTGTTTTCCTGATTCATTTGCCATTGCGGCCAGCGGATGCTAGGGAGCAGCAGTTAGAAGAAGAAAATCAAAGAAGTGTGAAAGATTATGATTTCAATGGGGTGGAAGTACTTTTAGTCGAGGATCATCCTATTAATATGGAGATTGCCCGCAATATGCTGGAAAACAAAAACTGCACGGTTACGGAAGCGGTCAATGGACAGGATGCGATTGACAAATTAGAGAAATCAAAACCGGGACAGTATAAGGTTGTGTTCATGGATATGCAGATGCCAGTGATGGGCGGACTTGAGGCGTCTAGAAGAATCCGCAGCCATGACAGGGAGGATATTGCCAAGCTGCCCATTATTGCAATGACGGCCAATGCATTTAAAGAGGATATCAAAAAGAGTCTTGAGGCAGGTATGGATGCCCATATAGCGAAACCGGTAGAGATGGAGACGCTCTATGCGACATTGAGAAGGGTTTTGGAACAAGGAGGCAGAATAAAAAATGCTCAGTAATTATGCAGAATTGAATGAAGTACATAAAGATGTATTGTTAGAGCTTGGAAATATAGGAACAGGGAATGCGATTACTGCTTTGTCACAGCTTACAAATCATCCGATTAAGATGGAACTTCCCAGTATCCGGATTGTGGATTTTGATGGGCTTCCGGAGTTGATGGGAAAAACGGAGGCGGAAGCTGCCGGGGTAGTGATTAAGGTTCATTGCGATTTGGAATGTATCGTGACCTTTATCCTGAATGAGAATTTTACAAAGGTAATTGCCAAAGAGCTGACCTATGAGGAGATGACGGATGTCCATACTATGAGCGAAATGCAGCAGTCAGCAATCTGTGAGATTGGAAATATCATGTGCAACGCCTATTTGAATGCATTAGCTTCCATGTTAGAAGCTAATTTAGAGGTATCTGTTCCCGTATTAAAAACAGGAAACTGCAGTCGGATTTTGAAAAATTTCATGAATGATTTTGAAAATTCAGGAACAGAGATTTTATTTATCGAGAATACATTTTATTACCTGAATCAGGAAGTGGTAAGCTATATTTTGCTTCATCCGAAGTTTGAATCTTTGACAAAGATTTTAGACCAGCTGTCCTATTAAGCCGCTATTTTTATGAAACAGGCATTTTATGAAATTGTTGTTTTTATAGCAGGAAAGGCAGTGGTCGGATGAAAGAAATTCTGGATAGCTTTTTATCATTTTGCGTCGGGGAGATTTCCTATATCGTGTCGGTGACAGAGGTGGAAAGAATTGCCCTTTTGGATGAGGTCAGCAAAGAGGAGGATATTATCTGGATTGATCTTGGATTAGAAGAAAATAGAATAGAAGACAAGCGAAGCTGTGCCGTCCTTTTGCAGGAAGAGAACGGGCGATTTGGAATTGTAGTCAGCGAAGTGGAAGGCGTAGTACAAATGAAACCGGAGGAACAATTTGAGATTCCTGATGTGCTACAGCCCATGTATCCCTGGATGTTGGGTGCAGCAGTTTCTCAAGGGAAATTGTTTCTATTGTTAAATGGGCAGCAGCTTGCAAGTCTGACAGATGGAGAGAAAATGGATGGAAAACAGTAATTATTTAGAGATAAAAGTCAGCGGGGAATTCTTTATTATTCCAGAAGAGGATGTGGAAAGAATTATGCTCAAGCCGCTTTTGACCCGGCTTCCTTTTTTAAACTCTCTTGTCTGTGGAATGGTTTTTGACGGCAGGGAGATGGTTCCTCTGTTGGATCTTACAAAGGGGAGATTTTCAAAGGAAAAGGAATTTGGAAATGTCTGTATTTTGCTTCACAGAGGGAATCAAAAGCTTGCGGCAGCAGTTACAGAGATAGGAAGGACTTATTTTCAAGAGGAGTCAGAGCAGGATACGATAGATTTGTTTTCGCTTGTTTTTAATAAGATGGGCGGTGAAGATAGCGGAGGACACTAGATGATCGAGATGACAGAACAGGAATTTCAAGCAATCAGTGCTTTTATCCGTCAGCATTATGGAATTAATCTGGAAAAAAAGAAATATCTGATTGAAAGCAAGCTGAGGATTGAGCTTGCCCGTGTCCGTGCACAAAATTATAGTGAATACTGGCAGAAATTAATTGCGGATACAGATGGAACGATGAAACAGCGTATGCTGGATCAGTTGACGACGAATTACAGTTATTTTTTGCGGGAAAAGAAGCATTTTGACTTTATAGATGGGACAGTGATTCCGGGGCTTAAACAGAGAGCCGGTTTCACCCTTAGGATTCTTTGTGCCGGATGTGCGTCCGGACAGGAAGCTTACACATTAGCCATGTATCTGACAGATGACAAACAGATGGGACGACTGAAGATTCCATTCGAGATTATCGGGGTGGATATATCGGAAAAAGAAGTGTTAAAAGCCCAAAAGGCGGTTTATGGAAGCGATGATTATGCAAGGATTCCAGAACGGTGGAGGGAGAATTACTGTACCCCATTTAAAGAAGGACAATTTGCCATCCGGGACAAGATCAAAGAAAATGTCCATTTTTATAAAAAAAATTTAATGGAACCTATGTACAATTGCCGGGAAATCTTTCAGATTGTGATGTGCCGGAATGTTCTTATTTATATTCAGGAGCCGGAACGGAGCCGAATCGTAAAAAATATCGTTGATACACTGCAGCCTGGTGGTTATTTATTTGTCGGACATACAGAGGCTTTGATGAAAGATATTGAGAAGCTTACCTACATTCAGCCGGCAGTGTACAGAAAAGGAGGGGAAGTCTTTTGCAAAAAATGAAAATTCGGGTATTGATTGTGGAAGATTCCCGGTTTTATCAAAGATATTTGTGCAAAGTGATGGAGGCAGACCCGTTACTGGAAGTGGCGGGAATTGCAGGAACCGGACAGGAAGCCAGAGATATGGCAGAGAAGTTAGAGCCGGATATTATTACCTTAGATTTGAGTCTTCCTGATGTAACAGGATTTGAATTATTAACGGATTTCACCTTGAAAAAGAAGACACCGGTCATTGTTGTTTCCTCCAGACCGCAGGTCTGTGAGACAGCAATCCGTCTGGGTGCGCGAGATTTTATTGAAAAGGTTTCCGATACGAAGGAATTGAAACCGGAACAGTTTGCTCTGCTTTTGCAAATGAAAGTAAAAATGCAGGCAAACGGAGCCAGAAAAAGAAGAATATTACCTGAGAGGCTGGAGAAAAAGAAGGTTTCTTCTTTGTCGGAAGCCAGATCGGAAGCCCTGCCGTGCAGGCTCATAGCGATGGGGGCTTCTCTTGGTGGAACGGAGAGTACCTTAGAGGTGTTAAGTGAGCTTCCAGCCACAATGCCGGGAATTGTCATTGTCCAGCATATGCCTCGGGGATTTACGAAACCATATGCGGCAAGGCTTGATAAAAACTGCCACTTAAAAGTATCGGAGGCAAAAGACGGGGATCAGATTCTTCCGGGAAGGGTTCTTGTCGCAGAAAGCGGAAAGCATATGACCGTATTAGAAACGCCGAAAGGCTTGTTTGTCCGAAGCAGAGAAGGGGAGAAAGTCAATAATTTTTGTCCTTCTGTCGATGTTTTATTTTCCTCTGCTGCAAAGACAAAGACCCACGGAATCGGGGTGATTTTGTCGGGAATTGGACAAGACGGTGCGGAAGGAATGAAGAAAATGAAGCAGGAAGGGTTCTATACAATCGGACAGAGTCAGGAAAGCTGTGCGGTTTATGGAATGCCAAGAGCAGCTTATTTATCTGGTGTGGTAGATGCCATGCTTGATCCTGCAGAGATTGCACAAAAACTAATAGAGAAATGTCAAAGACACAGATAGGAGAAGATGAATATGGAAGAGAAAAAGATAATGATAGCAGATGATGCAGTATTTATGCGGAAAATGATTCGCAATACCTTATCAGAGGCCGGTTATAAAAATTTTCTTGAAGCGCCGGACGGAGAAGCGGCAGTGAAGCTTTATAAGGAAGAAAAACCGGATCTTACTTTTTTAGATGTCACAATGCCCATAAAGAATGGATTGGATACATTAAAGGAAATCATGGCATTTGATTCGGAAGCGAAAGTTATTATGTGCTCTGCCATCGGTCAGGATGGTGTAATTATGGAAGCAATTCAGACAGGAGCTATGGAGTTCATTATAAAGCCTTTTAAGAAGGATCAATTGATTGACATAACAAGAGGACTGATTGGATAAGGAGAGTAAGATGAAAAAATTCAAAAATATCAAAATTGGAAATAAACTTATCATCACCTATATTGTAATTATCGCCGTTTTTCTTGTGTCTCAGATTATTTCCCTTTCCAGCATGAAGAATGTGTCTCGGAATATGAATGAATTTTACGAGGAAGAATATCAGCAGGTACAGACCACACGCGATATGAAAATGTATCTTCAGGGACTTGCGAAAAACTATTCCAGAGTATTTAGCAGTTATGTGGAGGTGAAGGGAAGAACGGAAGAAGAAGCCCTTCAGTACCGGACAGAAAAGCTAGAGCAGTTAGATACTTTTATGGCAGGGCTTGGTGAATGTATTGATAATCTGGAAACCTATCATTTAGAGGATTCGGAAGACTTTGAAAACATTAAAACCCAGTATGCCACCCTTCAGGAATTGACGGATCAGTGGAAGTCATATTATGACATGGGAGAAAATGATAAGGCCTATGATTTGGCAAATGGAGATTTAGACAGTGCTGGCTATAGTCTTGGTGTCTCTTTAAATAACGTAATTGATACGGCGAGTAAACAGGCAGATGAGAGGTTTTCAGAACTTAGTACCTTGTCGAATCGATTAGAGGTAATTTGCATTATTTTGAGTATTTTGGTCATTTTGGTCACAATATTGATGGCAGTCTTCCTTTCAAAAGCCATTACGAAACCAATCTTTGAGATGGAAAAAGCAGCCAAAGAGCTGGCGGAAGGAAACTTGAGTCAGGAGATTTCCTATGAGAGCCGGGATGAATTGGGAAAATTGGCAGACAGTCTGCGAAAAACTATTTTCCTTATGAAAGCCTATGTGGAAGAAATTGATCAGTCTATGAGTGTGCTTGGGGATGGCAAGCTAAACTATGTGTCTGATGTCGAGTTTAAAGGCGATTTTGTGTCTATTCGTAATTCTATTAACAAAATTGCTTCCAAATTGACGAAGGCAATGATTCAGATTAATAACAGTGCAGATCAGGTGCTTTGCGGCGCAGAACAGATTGCAGGAAGCGGACAGGCATTATCTCAGGCAACTTTAGAGCAGGCAAGCTCTGTAGAAGAACTCGGTGCGACGATTAATGACATTTCTGACCGGATTCAGGAAAGTGCAGAAAATGCCTTAGCGACCAGTCAGATGACAGATTCTATGGGAGAAATGATTCGGGAGAGCAGCATCAAAATGGAAGAACTTGGCGGAGTTATCAATCAGATGAAGGATATTGGAAATAATATTACCGGAATCGTAAGAGAGATTGAGGATATCGCTTTCCAGACCAATATATTAGCCTTAAATGCAGCGGTAGAGGCAGCTAGAGCCGGCGAGGCGGGAAAAGGATTTTCCGTTGTTGCCAATGAAATTCGCCGGTTATCGGAAAAGACATCACAGGCAAGTAAGTCGACAAGAGAACTCCTTGGTGAAACAGTGAATTTGATGAATGCAGGAGCACAGCAGGCAGAGATTACATCGGATAAATTAAATGAGACTGTAGAGGTGGCTGCAGAATCGATTCAAAGAGTGGAAGCAATATCAAAGTCCTCCAATGATCAGGCAACTGCAATTGTACAGCTGAGAGAAAGTATGGACATGATTTCTAGTATTGTGCAGGAAAATTCAGCGACAGCAGAGGAGAGTGCAGCTTCGAGCGAAGAGCTTTCCGGACAAATGCAGATGTTAAAGCAATTAGTAGCGAGCTTTGAGTACGATGAATAATATTGCCGGAGTTTTTGTGCAATCACCAGCTTAGTTGGAAGGAGATAACAGCATGGGATTTTTTAATCCGGATATGGAGGATATGCTTGACATATTTCAGACAGAATCTTTCGAGCTGATGGATACGATGGAATCCTATCTCATGGCGGAGGAAGAAAAAAACCAGCTTTCCGCAGAAGTCTTGCAGGGGATTTTTCGTATTGTGCATACAATGAAAAGCTCTGCTGCAATGATGGGATTAGAGAGCATGAGCCGTTGTACTCACCGGTTAGAAGATTTATTTTTGATTTACCGGGATACCCCTGAAAAGACAGAGGGAATGGAAAAAACGATATTTAATCTGCTCTATGAATATGTGGATTATATTCGCTCGGAGATGAATGAAATCGTAAATGAAGATTATACCCCGGCGGAAGCGGATGATCTGCTCATGGAGATTAACCGGATTTTAGAGAAAGCACAGCAGGAAGAAAATGACTCAAAAAGGACGGATGGGATACAAGCAGATAAGCTGATTTCTCCGAAACCTGAAATAGAAAAATCAAAGAATGAGACGCCAGAAAACGCTTTCGTTTCTTCGGAGGCTACTCCGGAGAAAATGTATCAGTGGAAGGTATTTTTAAAAGAAAATTGTCAGATGGAAAATGCCAGAGCATTTTTGCTGATGAAACAGATGAAACCCTATTGCGGACAGCTTTTTACAATACCGGAAGATTTGCAGGCAGAGGCGGCAGCCAGCCAGATTCAAAAAAATGGATTTGTCATTTATTTTACGACAAATGAAATAGAAACAGTCCGTCAAAAGATTTCTTCCTCCATTTATGTAAAACAGATAGAAGATATTGGAGAGATTTTAAAGAAAGAAGAAAAAGAGGGACAGCAAAAAGAGAAAAAGAAAAAGTCAGATTCTCAGGCGGAGACCGTCTCAAACAAATTAGGGATGGTATCCTGGCATAAGATTATTCAGCTTCAAAATGTGACCGGCGAACTGATCGTCCTTGCAAATATGTTAGAGCGGGAAGCAGAAGGACATCAATATTCTGAGGAAATCAGGGAAATGCTATTAAAAAACCGGCAGATTTTAAAGGATTTAGAGGATGTGGTGAATAATTTATCCATGACACCAGTCTCCGGCATGGTCCATCAGTATAACCGGGCGATTCGGGACATTTGTAAAAAAGAAGATAAAGAGATAGTGTTGCAGGTACAGGGAGAAGATTTGGAAATCGATAAAACCCTGATTGACTCCATGAATAATCCGATTCTTCATTTGATTCGAAATGCAGCAGATCATGGAATAGAATCAAAAGAGAAAAGGGAAACGGCAGGTAAGCCGGTAAAAGGAACGATTTTGTTCTCTGTATTTTCTTCCGGAGAGAATCTGTTTTTCTCTGTGAGCGACGATGGAAGAGGTTTAGATCGAGAGCAGATTCTTGACAAAGCAGAAAAATCAGGATTGTTAGATCGTCCTCGAACTTCCTATACAGAAGATCAGGCATTCCAGATTATTTTTAAGCCCGGTTTTTCTACGTCGGGCAAAGTGACGGAATTTTCCGGAAGAGGTGTCGGTCTTGATGTCGTGCGAAAGGCAGCAGACCGGCTTCATGGTTCTGTCTATGTTGAGAGCAGTCTGGGAGAAGGGACAACCATTACAGTCAGTGTTCCGATCTCCTTAACGTCCATTGACTGTATCCAATTTTCTTTGGATGGCCATATCTGTTTTGTTCCGGTCAAAGATGTGGAACAAATTTATAATTATGCCCAAAGTCAGATCCAGATTTTAAAAATGGATGGGAAAGAATATTTTCGTGATGAGACAATGATTCCGCTGATTCGTTTGAAAAAGGCGTATGGTCTTTTAAAGCCAAAGAAAACAGGTGACAATCAGGAGATAGATACTCTGACAGGGAATGAAATTATCATGGTGGTAAAAGGAATCAAACATAAAATGGCCTTTGTCATTGATCAGATTGAAGGCCAGTACACAATCGTAGAAAAAAATTTGCCGGAGCTGATTCCGAGGGACTATAAAAAACAGACTGGAATTAACGGCTGTGCAGTGGCAGCAGATGGAAGCATCGGATTTATTTTAAATGCTGACTGGATTATGCGGGCGTACGAAAGAGGTGATTTGTATGAGTAGAGCTTTAGTCGTCATGCGGGAGCATGGGACGCTCTATGGATTATGGGCGGATAATGTAAATGAAGTCCGGGCCGATTTAAGGGTAACACCTCTTCCGAGAGAACTTTCATATTTTGAAGGAATATGCAATTACAAAGGAAACATGATTCCTGTTTTTTCTCTCTCAGCAATCAGCGGCGAAAAAACGGAAGCATCCGGACTTTTGGTGATAGCAGAGCATGAAAAAAATCAGTTTGCACTTTCAATCAGCGAGGTGCTAGATGTAACAGAGGATACGGCAGACGCAATGCCTGCTGTCAACATGGAGTTAAGTAAGGGCGTTCTTTTTATTTCAGAAATCATCCGTTTAAAAGAACCGGTATTTGTTCTGGATATGGAAAAAATACTTGCTGAAATTTGTAAATAACAAAGGAAAAAGAAACAGGAAAAAGAGCAGCCAGGTATAGGAACGATATGCCTGACTGTTTTCTATTGAAGATATTTCAAAGGAGTGTGACACAACGTGTCTGTAGTAGATAAATATATTAATTATGTAAAGGAAGAAGCCATTCATCAGCCGGAAAAAAGCTGGGATAAGATGGTGCTTGGCTTTAAAGCGAATAAATTAAAGATGAAACTGCTTCCCAAAAAAGGAATGGCAAAAGGATATCAGAAACTGGAGTCTCTTATGATGTCCTTTGTTGCCGACTCTCTTGGAAAGAGGGGAAGTTATGTATGGGGCAATATTTTTGCTCCCTGTGAGATATTGCAATGTTTTGGATTAAATACGTTATCCATCGAATGTCTTGCCTGTTATTTCACTGGATATCATTTAGAGGACTATTTTATTGATTGTGCCCAAAACAGCGGCATCGCCACGACCCTTTGCTCCTATCACAAAACCTTTGTCGGTGCTGTGGAGAGCAAGGTTGTGGAGCGTCCGGAGTATGCGGTGACAACTTCTCTCTCCTGTGACGGCAATTTAAATACATTCCGTTATTTAGACAAGAAAATGGGAGTTCCCTATACATTTTTGGATGTCCCTTACAGCGATGATGAGGAATCGATTCAGTATCTGGCCGATCAGTTAAGACAGCTGGTGACAGATTTGGAAGACCGTTTTGGACAAAAGTTTGATGAGGAGAAATTGCGAAAAACAATCCGGATTGAAAATGAGACAAGACGGGATTTGAAAGAATTTTTTGAGCTTCAGACAAAACATTATTATCCGGGAGAATTGATCAGTCAGCTCTACATGATGATGGGAACCCATCTGCTGATTGGGACGGAGGAATTTCGGGATTTGATCAAATTTATGATTGAAGATATTAAAACCTACCCGGAATTTACCGGAAAAAAGATTCTCTGGATTCATCTGCTTCCCTTTTATCAGGAGAGTCTTTCCAAGTATTTCAATGAAAATCCGGATTATCAGATTATCGCAAGCGATATTATTATTGATTATATGGAAGAAATGGATGAAAAGGATCCTTTTACTGCACTGGCCAAAAAAGTAATCCATAATCTTTACAACGGCTCCTATTCCCACAAGGCCAAGATGGTGGGAACCCTTGCTAAGGATTTAGAGCCGGATGCGGTGATTCATTTTTGTCATTGGGGCTGCAAGCAGGCTTCCGGCGGCAGCATTCTTTTGAAAGAAAAAATGCAGCAGATGGGAATCCCCATGCTGATTTTAGACGGCGATGGTATTGACAAGAGAAACAGCCACGACGGACAGATTAAGACCAGGCTGGAAGCATTTTTAGAATTAATTGAGGCAGAGGAAAAAGTATGTTAGGGTATATATGTAAATATGCACCGATTGAAATATTTGAGTCAATGGGTGTGACAATGAAACGGATTGAACCAGATGTAACGAATTTTAATCAGGCGGATATGAGGATGCATCCTAATATCTGCAGTTTTGTAAAAGGAGTTTTGGAAGAAGTCATGGCCGGGGAGTATGAGGGAGTCATTCTTACGACCTGCTGCGACAGTGTGAGAAGACTTTATGATGTATTAAAGATGGAGATGCCGGATAAATTTATCTATATCCTGGATACTCCCCGGATTACAAAAGAAGCTGGAACTTCCCTCTATGAAACCAGGATTCGGAAAATGATTCAAAAATACGAGGCATTTTCCGGAAAAAAATTCGATGAGCAGCAATTAAAAGATGTCCTTGACAAGCAACAGAAGGCAGAAAGCATTTCTCATAAAAAGAACTGTAAGAATATTGGAATTGCCGGAGCCCGGGCAACAGACCAGCTAAAACAGATTTTAGAAAGCCGGGGTGCCCATGTGGCATTTGATCTTACCTGTACTGGACTTGGACGAAAGTTTGTCTTAGAAGACGAAGAAATCCTGACCGGTTATACAAAAGGCCTGTTAAGCCAGTTTCCCTGTATGAGAATGGAGTCAGCCTCCAATCGGGATGAACTTTTGCTTCGCTATGTCGACAGTGTGGATGGTATCTTATATCACACAGTTCAGTTCTGTGACAATTATGCCTATGAATATGCCTGGCTGAAAAACTTGATTAAAAAACCGATTTTATTGCTGGAAACAGATTACACAAGACAAAGCTACGGCCAGGTACTTACCAGAATAGAAGCATTTTTGGAGTCTCTTGCGGCAGGGAAAAAACAGAGCATAAATAAGAAAGGGGAGAATGGAAAAATGTATGTAATGGGAATTGACAGCGGTTCCACCTCAACAAACGCAGTCATTATGAATCAGGATAGAAAAATCGTGGCATACTCCGTTGTCCGGACCGGAGCAAAGTCTGGGGAGAGCGCCGATAAAATATTAAAAGAGATACTAAAAAAAGCAGACCTTACACGGGAGGATATTACAAAGATTGTTTCTACAGGATACGGACGGGTAAGCATTCCCTTTGCGGATGAAAATGTAACCGAGATCAGTTGCCATGGAAAAGGCGCTCACTACTTTAATCCCAAAATTCGGACCATTCTTGATATCGGAGGCCAGGACAGCAAGGGAATCCGCTTAAACGAGAGCGGCGAAGTAGTCGATTTTGTTATGAATGATAAATGTGCAGCCGGAACTGGTCGTTTCCTTGAAATGATTGCCCGGTCTTTAGAAATCAGTATCGACGAATTAGGGCCAATTGCGATGGAATCCACCGAGGACATCGAGATTACCAGCATGTGCAGTGTATTTGCAGAGTCAGAGGTAATCTCTTTGATTGCCAACAACAAAGAAAAAGCAGATATCGCCAATGGTATCTGCCGTTCCATTGCAAACAAATCCTATTCTCTCATCAAACGGGCCGGAATGGAACCGGATTTTATGATGACCGGTGGTGTCGCCAAAAATCCAGGCGTTGTCCGTGCCGTAGAAGAAAAAATCGGGGCACCGCTCTATATCTGCCCGGAACCAGAAATCGTCGGTGCAGCAGGGGCGGCGTTGTATGCGTTGGAAAGTTGTCTGTAAAATTTCTTTATGTAAAGGAAATACTGATTTTAGGAAAGGGTGAGATTTATGAACGGTTTTGCGGTTATTCGAAAGCATTTTATATTTACAGGTCGGGTGCAGGGAGTTGGATTTCGTTTTCGGGCAAAACATGCGGCATCTGGTCTCGGACTTACCGGCTGGGTAAAAAATCGTTGGAACGGAAGTGTCGAGATGGAAATTCAGGGAACGGAAGATAAAATTAACGAGATGCTAAAACAGATTAATCAAAGCCCCTATATCCGCATTGACTGGATTGAGCAGGAAGAGATATATGTAGATCCTCATGATACCGGGTTTCATGTACGGTGATGGTATAAATATAAGTAAACAGAAAAGCAGGGCGGTCAAAGTGACCGCCCCACTTTCGTTATGTATGATCATAAAAAATGGATGGCAATAATGATTATGCTTTTGCTTTTCTAATTTCTTCTGTTAAAACAGGAAGAACCTCAAAAAGATCTCCGACAATACCATAGTCAGCTACACCAAAAATAGGTGCATCTGGGTCTTTATTGATGGCAATAATACAGTCAGAGCTGCTCATTCCAGCCAAATGCTGGATTGCACCAGAGATACCACAAGCAATATAAAGCTTTGGACCTACCGTTTTACCTGTTTGACCAACTTGATGAGCATGGGAAATCCATCCGGAATCTACGGCAGCCCTTGAGGCCCCAACGGTAGCACCCAAAGTTTTGGCCAAAGCTTTAATTGGTTCAAAGCCTTCTGGACCTTTCACACCACGACCTCCAGATACGATAACCTGGGCTCCTTCAAGATCAATGGATTCGGCATCCATTTCTTTTATTAATTCAACAATTTGTGTGCGAATAGCGTCTTTGGCAATTGTTATTTTTTCTGTAATGATTTCTGCTTTCTGTTCTTTAGCAGGAAGCATTTTAAATACACCGGGGCGGACCGTACCCATCTGAGGACGATGCTCAGGACACATAATCGTAGCCATCAGATTGCCCCCAAATGCGGGACGTGTCCAGGCAACATTACCGGTTTCTTCATCAATGTCTAAATTAGTACAATCAGCAGTCAGACCTGTTTTTAAACGGCATGCAATACGAGGTCCCAAATCCCGGCCATTATTCGTTGCACCGATTAGCATGCTGGTTGGAGCATATTTCTTAATTAGTGTTTCGAGAGCAATTGTATATGCATCGGTGGTATATTCTTTGAATTCTGGAGCATCTACTTTAATTATTTTGTCTGCACCATGACAGGAAGCCGCTTCTACAGCTGCATCCACCTTGTTGCCGATGACAAGAGCGACAAGATTTCCACCTTGTTTTTTAGCCATTTCTTTTCCAGGATTTAAAAGCTCCAGGCCAACTTTTTTCGCAGAGCCATCTTCCTTTGTTTCTATAAAAACCCATAAGTCTTTGGTTTTGACTTCCATTGTATGATTCCTCCTTAAACTAATCCTGCATCACTCATAAGAGAGAAAAGTTTTCTTGCACTTTCGGCACCAGTCTCTTCTTCTATTTTGATCCCGCCGGATTTTCTAGGCGGTACAAATGTCTTTTTCACCTTTGTTGGAGATCCTTTTAGACCAGCACAGGTAAGATCGATTTCTTGAAGTTCTTTCGCTGTAATATTAGGGATTTCAGCCCGGTTAGCCGCCATTTTTCTTTTAATAGTTGGATATCTGGGATCCCAGGATGGTTTTGTAAAAGTAACAACACAGGGGAGAGAAGATTTAATAATTTGTATTCCTTCTTCTACTTCTTTTTTGACTTTTATTTTATCATCTTCAAGTTCAGCCTCTAAACCATATGTAATCTGTGGATATCCGAGGTGTTCTGCAATTTCAGGACCAACTTGTGCAGTATCACCGTCAATGGCTTGTTTACCACAGAAGATTAAGTCAAAATGACCTTCCTTTTCTTCTATCGCTTTTACAGAATGAGAAAGGATATAACTGGTTGCCAAAGTATCAGAACCTCCAAAAGCACGGTCGGTCACAAGATAAGCCTGATCGGCAGCAATGGAAAGACATTCTTTTAAAGCGGTTTTTGCTTGTTCAGGTCCCATTGAAAGGACGACAATTTTTGTATCAGGATTTGTATCCTTGATACGGGCAGCAGCTTCGAGAGCATAACCATCAAAGGGATTAACAATAGATGGTACCCCTTCTCGAATTAAAGTGTTTTTCACCGGATCAATTTTAATTTCTGTTGTATCCGGAACTTGTTTCATGCATACAAGTATATTCATTATGATTCCTCCTGTAAAATTATCTTAATGTTTGTATCATAGTTTTTTCTTTTTTATTTTTCCTGTTGAAGTGCGTGGAAAATCATCTACAAACTCGATTATGGTTGGAACTTTAAAATGGGCAAGATGCTGTTCACAGTAATCAATAACTTCTTCAGAAGAAAGCCGGCTTCCTTTTGTAAGCATAATAAATGCCTTTACAGCCTGATCTCTCACTGGATCAGGGACTCCAACTACAGC
>JAUNBT010000007.1:40417-45741 GCA_030526985.1 Lachnospiraceae bacterium
GAGGATGGGAAGTGAGAGTGCACTCCACTTCTGCACAGCTGATATTTTCGCCGGAACGTTTGATCATATGACCGCATCTTCCAAGGAAAAACAGCCATCCGTCTTCATCTAAGTATCCGTAATCGCCGGAATGAAGCCAGTTATCATCATCCAATAACTTTGCCGTAGCAAGATCGTCCTTATAGTAACCTTTGATTAAAGTACGTCCAGGAACTCCCTGGATACAAATTTCTCCTTCTACATTTGCAGGTAATGTGGTTCCATTTTCATCCACAATTTTGACATGATAGGATAAAGCTGGGCGACCTACAGACGGCCAGTGTTGATCGCCGTAGAGAGGGACACAGGTTACGGCGGTCACAGTTTCGGTCATTCCATAGGAATTTAAAAGGCGGACACGAAATCGTTTTTCAAATGTTTCCTTTTCCGCTACGCTAAGTCCCATAGAAAAATAAATCTGTTTGAGACAGTGATCCTTTTCCCAGGGCTGTATCGGCTGAAGGAGCATTGTGCGGTTCATAATGGACATTGTATCTGTAAAATGAGCTTTATTTTCATATATTTGACGCCAAAATCGATGTGCACTGTAGTGCTCTATCATAATCAGTGTGCTTCCGGTGCAGATCACTGGTGCACAGGCCATTTCTTGAAAGTCCATGTGGTAACAAGGCATCGCTGTTAGAAAACGATCTCCAGTTACCATACCTATTTGAGCAGCATGAAATAGTCCACCAAAGATAACATTACAGTGGGTGTAAATGGCTCCTTTAGGATAACATGTTGTGCCAGATGTAAATAAAATAACAGCTGAATCTTCTGATGACACATTAATATCTGAATTTAAAGTGGAAGGATATCGAGCCATTTCTTTTTTTAGGCAACATACGTTTGAATCTTTTGTATCCCCATGGACTAATATCAGTTTCTGCAATTTTAACTCATCAAAATGGGCCTGATAACAACCGAGAGTGGATTGCTCCACAATTAAATGTGTAATATTACATTTTTCTAAAATATAAAGGCTTTCACTGTATTGGTAATGTTCATTAATAGGAACAGAAATTGCGCCAATTTGAGCAAGGGCAAGCCAGCAGATTAAGTATTCCGGTCTGTTATGTAAATGCAGTGCGACAAGTTCATTTTTCTGTATTCCAAGATCCAGAAAAAGATTGGCAGTCTGTTTTACCATGATGTCGAATTCCCTGTAAGTATATTGGGATACTTCATCTTTTATAGATATAAATTTCAAAAAAATGTTATCTTCGTACATAGATGCTGTTTCATCCCATTGACTTTTTAATGTACGATTTCCTACAATATCTGCTATCATATCTGTACTCCTTGCAAAATTTTAAATCTTATTTATGCTGTTAAGCAAAAAATGGCTTAACAGCATATCTTAAACTGATGAATCAGGAAAGCTTTTCAATTAAAGCGGGAACAATCTTATACATATCTCCGACTAAACCGAAATCAGCATTTTTGAAAATTGGAGCAGCTTTATCTTTATTAATTGCCACAATAACTTTTGCTTTATTAATTCCACCTATATGTTGTACCTGTCCGGATACGCCAAGAGCGATTAGTAGTTCTGGTTTTACCTGAACACCGGTGATTCCCATATAACAGGATTTTGGCATCCATTTATTATTCTCTGCGACTGGTCTGGAGCATCCAACTTCACCACCGATTGTTTTAGATAACTGATGGCACATTTCCAAATCTTCTTTGGCAGCAAGCCCGCGTCCAACGTCTACAATTCTCTTGGCAGCGACTAAATTAACAGTGCCTTCTTTTTTCTCTTCAATAGAGATTCGTTTGATAGTATCTAAAGCCTGTCCCTCGATTGGGATGACATCACAAGATTCAGATGATACAGGTTCGATATCAAAAATACCACTGGAAATAGTTACTACACCGTAGGGCACTTTAAAGCATTCCTTGCGAAATGCAGTTCCCCCATAAACGATACGACGGCATACGAAAGAATCATTCTCCATGGATAATTCATTGGCAGCACTGATAACAGCTGTATCAAGATATACACCGAGTTTCCCGGCGAGACATTTTCCACGGATACTGTTATTAACTAACACAATTGCACTTGATTCTTTTTTGACTATATCAGCGATAGCAGCAGCATAATCTTCTGGAGCAGAGTTTTCTAAAGTCGGACAATAGATTACTTTATCTGCACCGCAGTTTACTGCACTTTTTGCTTCTTCTTCGTTTCCAAATACAACAGCAGTAACAGAATCGGCCAATGTTTTGGCACCGGCACAAAATTCCGGTAGAACAAAATAACTGTCACTTACTATAAAAATTGACTGAATTGCCATGATAAAATATCCTCCTTTAATTAAAATCCTTCTTTTTTCAGGAACTGAACAAGAGCATCAACCGCTTCGTCGTTGTCTCCTTCGATAACTTCCTGGCGGCGTTCCTGCTGCATCGGTGCAAGCTGTTCTAAAGTTTCAGTATAAGAGGGCAGCTCATCATCAATTGTCAATATAGTAACAGGTTTTTTTCCTGCTTTCATTATATCACGCATGCTGGGCACAGCAGGAGTATTAATTTCTGAGGAAACGGAAATAACTGCCGGAAGCGTTACTTCTAAAACTTCTACTTCGTCTTCTAAAGTGCGTTCTATCTCTAAAGTATGATCAGAAACAATACGAATAGCAGTTACATTGTTTACAACAGGGAGGTTAAGTAGAGTACCTGTCTGGATACCTACTTCCTGAGAATATAAGTCACTGGAACCTGCGCCACATAATACAACATCATAAGAATCAATTTTGTTTAAAGCTGCTGCAATGGCTTTTGCTGTCTGAAGTGAATCAGAAAAACTGTGCGCATCATCCATTACAATTTGCAGTTCATCAGCACCGCGGGATAAAATATCTTTACGAATCTTTGTGTTTTCTAAAGTCTTACTGGAACCGATGGTAAGTGCTGCCATGGTTCCTTTTGTTTCTGCAGCCATCTGCTTGCCGCATTCCATTGCGTTTAAGTCATATTGGCTGATTGCTAAAGGAGCGTTTTCCGTGGAAAGCTCACGATTAGGCAGTACTGTAATGCCTTCTTCGTTTGGAACAATTTTACAACATGTAATAATCTTCATAACTGTTGTTCTTCCTTTCTTTCTTTCTTTACCTTGGTTTGATTAATTTTCATCTATCAACTTTCTCGTGAAAGTATTTTATATGTGATACTATATACGAAAAGTACTGTATTTGTCAATATTGAAATTTAAAATTAATAAAATGTGTCAATAATAGTCATAATATACAAAAACAATAATTTATAAGTACAAAAATAAGAAAAAGTATACTGATGATAAAATATTTTGATGATTTTTTTTGTATATTAAATAAATTTTGGTTGACTTTATTTTTTGTTCCGTGTATACTCTGAAATATAAAATTTACTTTTACGTTAAAGTAAAAAGAAAGGAGATCATACTATGAAGCCACTCAAATCATTAAAGGTTCTCGATTTAACGGATGGAAATCCATATACCAGCAGCATGTTTGCTGATTACGGAGCAGAAGTTTTAAAGATAGAGAACCCGAATGGCGGAGATGCAATCCGCAGGCGGGGAGCAACTAAGGACGAACAGGAAGGAATCTATCAGGCGTTTTATAACCGGGGAAAGAAAAGTATGACACTGGATGTTACAAAGGAAGCAGGACAGGATATTGTGAAACGTTTAGTTTCTCAGTTTGACATGTTTCTGATTAATCAGCCGGAAGAAAAGATGAAAGAACTTGGCCTTGGCTATGAAGAACTGAAAAAAGAGAATAGGAAATTAATTTATGGAGTATTAACACCATATGGGGAATCAGGACCGTGGAGTGATATGCCAGACTATGATTTGTTAATTAATTCGCGTTCGGGACTTCAGGAAAAGACCGGATTTCCAGAAAGACCAACAAAATTTGGTTTTCCGTTAGGTTATATTTACAGCAGTTGGCATTTAAGTGCAGGTATGATGGCAGCTTATTTAAAAGCGCAGGAAACAGGAGAAGGAATGAAAGTGTCGGTAAGTACCTGGCATACCCTTGTTTCTTTAGATGACACTTTTGTAGAAGGGCTTCTTGGTATGAATTCACTTCCGAAGCGAATCGGAAATGGATTCCCGACAACAAATCCAACAGACACCTTTAAATGCAAAAACGGATGGTTCTCTCTAAGTATTGGAAGTGACGTTCAGTGGATCTCCTTTGCTAAATGTGCGGGAAGAAATGACTGGGCTGAAGATCCACGTTATGCACATGATCCGGCCAGATCGATGGAGAATTATTTTGGTGATTTAGATCAACAATTGAGAGATTATTTTGAGACAATCACGATTGGTGAAGCAGACAGGATTTGCAGGGAAGCTATGGTTCCGGGTGGTCCATGTAATACCGTTCTTGAGTTAGTGAAAGATGAGCAGGTGGCAGACAGACATATGATCGTGCATGTAGCTGATGCAAAACAGGAAGATACACTTCAGATTGGATTACCGGCCAAGTTTTCAGGAGACGAGGAAAGCGTTGTTGATATTCGTCCTGCTTCTGCACTTGGAGCAGATACCACAAGATATCTTAAAGCTGCAGGACTTAATGAAGAAAAAATTAACCAGATGAGAAATGAAGGTATTATCTAATCTTATTAAGTAAATTTCTGTTTCCATAAAGCGATAAGGAAGCAGAGAAGCGGATACCAAATATCCGCTTGACATACAGAGTCAGAAAGGAGATTGAAAATGGCCAAATGGGAATCAAATGGCGTATTTAGTGGACTTAAAGTTCTTGATTTTACAATAGCTCTTGCCGGAGTATATACGGCATGGCAATTTGCAGATCTTGGGGCCGAAGTGTGGAAGGTAGAACGCTATAATGCAGGAGATCAATCCAGAACTTGGGATCCTTTTGTAAATGGTATGAGTACATTATATTGTGCTTACAATAAAAATAAACAGAGTATAGAGTTAGACCTTTCTTCTCAGGAAGGAAAAGATGTTATATATAAAATGGTCAAAGAGGCGGATGTGGTTTTAGAGAATTTCAAAAGTGGTTCCATTGATCGGTTAGGACTTGGATACGAAAAATTAAAAGAGATTAATCCGAAAATTGTATTTTTATCTTTGAGTGGTTTTGGTGGAAGCGGTCCTTTGATGAAATATCCCTGTTATGACGCAATTGCAGCAGCCAGAGGTGGTTTTGCAGCAAGTAATGGTGAACCGGATGGGGCACCAATGAAAGCGGGAAATGCAAATTGTGATACCTTAACCGGAATATATGCATTTAATGCAGTACTGATGGCATTGATTGAAG
>JAUNBT010000526.1 GCA_030526985.1 Lachnospiraceae bacterium
TGTGCGTACATTGACGAATGCTTCAGCCAGCAAAGTGGAGCTGGAGATGAATCATCGCATGCAGGAGATGGAACGCGCAGCGAAATATGTCAATCATTATCATGGAACCGGAATGACGCTGGAAGAAATGCAGACATATTTTACCACACTATATGCGCCGTCAGAGACTTACTCCTGGCAGTTGGTAGATGCAGTAGTGGAAGATGCAGGAATATCCAGAGAAGGTTTTCCTGCCATGAATCTATGTGATAAAAAAGCAGATAAGTTCACTTACCGATCCAGCTCGTATCCGGAATTGGCAAAGATTTTCTGTCAGGCGAGAGAAAACACAATGGGAATCATCCGTCACACCAGTGAATTTACGGATTCTTCTCCGTTGCTTGAGAAATCTTTTGCGTTAACGGCAACAGTGAGAGTGCGTGGGGAAGAAGGCTATGAGTATCAGACGTTGATGCACTTGATAGAGAGCGACTATATCAATCAGATGATTTCCAATAATAATGATGTTGATACATGGAACTTTTTTGATTATTCCAATATTATCGTAGATGATGATGGAAACTATGTCATATCCAACAGTTATTTTCAGGGCACGAATTTTACAGATTATATCGCGTTATACAATGAAAAATTTACGAATGAAGATGCAAAAGAACTCTGTGATAAGCTAAAACAGGAAAACTATTCAGAAGTACTGTATTATCAGAACAACAAAGGACAGGACTGCGCCTACAGCATCGTACCGGTGCAGAACAGCAACTGGCATATCCTGAGTATCGTGCCATTGTCCTCATTCCACAATACCTATGATTTCACAAATGATTTTTCGAGGTTCGGACTCGCTCTGGCAGCGCTCTTTTTGGTTGATATCATCGTCGTTCTGTTTATTAACAGGAAACTGCGGCAAATGACGAAAAAGGCGAGAGAAGCAAATGAATCCAAATCCAGGTTCTTATCCTCCATGTCCCATGATATCAGAACACCAATGAATGCCATTATCGGAATGACAGCAATTGCGGATAAACAGTTAGATGCAGAGGTGATCGATAAAGAAGCGGTAAAAGAGAGCCTCAAAACAATCGAATTATCGGGAAATCATCTATTGACTCTGATTAATGATGTTTTGGATATATCCAAGATTGAAAGTGGAAAGATTGCGCTGCATATAAGGGAATTTTCAATTGTTGATACTGTAAAGAAGATGGTGCAGATGTGCCGGCCGCAGATAAATCAGAAGAATTTTGATTTCAAGTTACAGATTCAGGAAATTCAACATGAGTGGATTGAGGGAGATTCGCTGCGCATCAATCAGATCTTTGTCAATATCCTGTCAAATGCTATAAAGTATACGGAACCGGGAGGGAGAATCACGGTAGAATTACGGGAAGAAGCAGTTCCTGGAAAAGAAGACAGGGCGAAATATATCTATAAAGTCTCGGATACCGGAATTGGTATGACACCGGAATTTCTGGATACGGTTTTTGAACGGTTCACGAGGGCGGTTGATACAAGGGTAAATGCGGTTCAGGGAACCGGGCTTGGTATGG
>JAUNBT010000132.1 GCA_030526985.1 Lachnospiraceae bacterium
ATGCATCTTATCTGCTTCTGCAATCAACTCATCTCTAAAATCAGGATGGGCAACGGAAATGATAGCTTCTGCTTTCTGCCAGGTGGAAAGACCCTTTAAGTCTACCTTACCGTACTCTGTTACAAGAAAATGTGTATTGGCACGGGTGTCCGTTACAATAGAACCTGGATTTAAGGTTGGCAGGATTCTGGATTTTACTTCGCCGTCTCTTGTCTTAAAGGTGGAAGAACAGCAGATAAAGCTCTTGCCGCCTTTGGAGAGGTAAGCTCCTAATACAAAGTCAAGCTGTCCGCCTGCACCACTGATGTGTTTGACTCCGGCACTTTCTGCATTGACCTGGCCGAAAAGGTCGACATCAACGGCATTATTAATAGACATAAAATTGTCTAATGCAGAGATGGAACGGATATCATTCGTATACTCAACTGGGGCGGACATACACTGTGGGTTGTCATCTAAGTAATCGTAAAGCTTCTTCGTTCCGGCACCGAAAGCATATACCTGACGTCCGTAGTCGATATTCTTCTTTGTTCCATTGATTTTTCCTGCTTTTGCAATGTCTACAAATGCGTCAACGTACATCTCAGTATGTACTCCTAAATCTTTCAAATCTGATTTTGCAATCAGAGAACCGACTGCATTTGGCATACCGCCGATTCCGAGCTGGAGACATGCACCGTTCGGGATTTCATCTACGATTAATTTTGCAACAGCTTCATCAATCTCGGAAGCACCACCGCCTGCAAGAACGCCAATCGAAGGATTCTCACCTTCTACAATATAATCTACCTGTGAAATGTGGATTCCCTCGCTGAAACCACCGAGACATCTTGGCATACTCTCATTTACTTCTACGATAATCACTTTTGCCTTGCTGCACATAGCGGCCATGTGGGAAGCGTTTGGTCCAAAGTTAAAATATCCGTGTTTGTCCATCGGAGCAACCTGGAACATAGCAACATCGACAGAGTCTACATTCTCCCTGTAGTAACGGGGAAGTTCAGAATAGCGGATGGGAGCATAAAAAGCAATTCCCTGATTGATTGCTTTTCTTTCGATTCCGGACATATGCCAGGAATTCCAGCTGAAATGATCAGCGGCATTCTCGATCTTAAAAATCTCCGGCTGCCACAGTGCAATACCACCACGTACTTTAATATCTTCTAATTCGCCCATTCTGGCTGCCAGTGCTTTATCAAGTTCTACAGGATGTCCGGTACACCATCCGTAATCTAACCAGTCACCGGTTTTTACTACTTTTACTGCTTCTTCTGCTGTTGTCAGCTTGGCAGCATACTCTTTGATATAACTCATAGTTACCCTCCTTAAAATAGATGTGCCTTGTAAGAAATGACATTTAAGCCCAGATAAATAAAATGCCATATATGTTATTTATTATAGGTTATTTTATATGGAAAAGCAACAAAAAAGCAATTCCATGTCTGCTGGCTTTTCTGGAAAAAAGTGATGAATGGTTACAAAAAAGAAAAGATAGTCTCCGCTAACTGTCAAAATTTCTCAATAAGGCCGAAAACCATGAAAATAGCCCCTTCCCTTCCTTTACTTCATTTTTGAAAAATGCTATATTTGCCATGAAAGAGAAAGAAATGGAGGTTGTTATGTTTTTAGAGATAAATCATTTAAAGAAGTCTTTCGGGACAGGAGACAGCCGGGTTGAAGTGTTAAAAGGAATCGATTTAAAGATAAAAAAGGGAGAGTTTTGTGTGCTTCTTGGTCCGTCTGGTTCCGGCAAGTCTACCCTGCTCAATATTATCGGGGGAATTGACAGCGCGGACGAGGGGGAAATTTGCATTAATGGAGAGCGGATTGCAGATATGAAAGAAAAGAAGCTGACGCTCTACAGAAGAAAACATTTGGGATATATTTTCCAGATGTATAATTTAATTCCAAACCTGACAGTGCGGGAAAATATTGAAGTGGGTGCCTATTTGGGGGAGCATGCTCTGTCGGTGGATGAACTTTTAGAAACGCTGGGACTTACCAGTCATCAGAATAAACTTCCGAACCAGTTATCCGGAGGGCAGCAGCAGCGGACGGCAATTGGAAGGGCAATTGTAAAAAATCCGGACATTTTACTGTGTGATGAGCCGACCGGCGCCCTCGATTATCACACTTCGAAGGAAATCTTAAAGCTGATTGAGACGGTAAACCAAAAATACGGGAACACGATTATTATGGTAACCCACAATGATGCCATTAAATATATGGCCGACCGGGTGGTAAAGCTTCGTGACGGGATGATTCGCAAAAATTATGAAAATGAGCAGCGGACCCCGGCAGAAGAATTAGACTGGTAGGTGGAGCTATGAAAAATCCTTTAAGAAAACGGTTCCTTCGGGAATTAAAAAGTGAGTTTGGAAAATATGTTGTCATCTTTTTGCTCCTTACCGGATCGATTGGCTTTGTGTCTGGATTTTTAGTTGCTGATGGGAGTATGATTATCGCTTATCAGGAGAGCTTTCAAAAATATAATATAGAAGATGGGAATTTCAAACTGTCAGATAAGGCCAACAAATCGAAGCGAAAAGCCATAGAAAGCCATGGAATCACACTCTATGATAATTTTTATGTGGAAGAAGCTTTGACCAATGAGAGTACACTGCGTATCTATAAAATCCGGGATGAGATAAATAAAGCCTGCCTGATGGAAGGACGGATGCCAAAGACGAAAGAAGAGATTGCCATCGACCGTATGTATGCGCAAAATAATCAAATCAACATAGGTGACAAGATAAAGAGTAAAGATCGAACTTATCAGGTGACTGGACTTGTGGCATTGTCGGACTACAGCTGCCTGTTTTCCAACAATAATGATTCTATGTTTGACGCTGTAAAATTTGGTGTGGCAGTTGTGACGGAGGAAGAATTTCAAACTTTTGACGCAGACAAAATGACTTGGTGTTATTCCTGGAAATATGAAAATGCACCAGCGGATGAGACAGAAGAAAAAGAGATGGCCGATGATTTGATGGAAGCTGTTTATGATGAGGCTGACCTTACGGAATTTATTCCCTGCTATTTAAATCAGGCAATTCAGTTTACTGGCGATGACATGGGAAGTGATAAAGCCATGATGATTGTTCTTTTGTATATTATTATTGTGATTATGGCCTTTGTGTTTAGTGTCACAATCAGCAATACGATAACAAAGGAAGCCAGTGTGATTGGAACACTGCGGGCATCCGGTTACAGCCGTGGAGAACTTTTGCGGCATTATCTTACCCTGCCCCTTATCGTTACTTTGATTGGAGCGGCTGTGGGAAATCTGCTTGGTTATACAGTGTTTAAAAATCTGTGTGCCGGAATGTATTACGGAAGCTATAGTCTTCCCACTTATGTGACAATTTGGAGCGGGGAAGCATTTTTCCTTACAACGGTGATTCCTTTTGTGATTATGCTTCTTGTCAATATCATGATTTTACAGCACCAGCTTAAGCTTTCACCACTGAAGTTTTTAAGACATGATTTTTCCAGAAAAAAACAGAGAAGAGCCGTGAGACTTCATCGAGCAATTCCCTTTTTTGCAAGATTTCGTATCCGGGTCATCTTTCAAAATATGAGTAATTACTGTGTACTGTTTGCAGGGATTGTGTTTGCCAATCTGCTTCTTCTGTTCGGATTTGGACTTCCGGCAGTGCTTAGCAGCTACCAGCAGGAAATCAAAGACCAGATGCTTTGTAATTATCAGTACATTTTGCAGGTGCCGGCCTCTGTGACACAGGAGGATTCCAAGCTGAAAAGTTTGATTGCGGCGATGAATTATCAGAGGGCAGTGGAGACAGAAAATGAAGATGCAGAAAAATTCAGTGCCTATTCCTTAGAGACAACAAAAGAAGATTGGAAGACAGAAGAAATTCTGCTTTATGGCGTAAAAAAAGATAGTAAGTTTGTTCCGATCGAAACCAAAGGCAGTGAGGTGTATGTCTCCACCGCATATGCGGATAAATATGGACTTACAAAGGGAAGTGAAATTACTCTGAAAGAGCCCTATGAGGACACAACCTATACGTTTGAAGTGAAAGGAACTTTTTATTATCCGGGTGGTTTGTCCGTTTTTATGAGTCAGACAGAATTAAACCGTATTTTTGATCTGGATGAAGACTATTTCAGTGGATATTTTTCCGATACAGAGATTACGGATATTGATGAGGAGTATATTTCCTCTGTGATTGATTTTGATGCACTTACAAAAATATCCCGTCAGTTAGACGTTTCAATGGGAGGAATGATGAATCTGGTAAATGGCTTTGCAATAGGAATTTTTATTGTACTGATTTATCTGTTGTCAAAAATTATTATTGAAAAGAACGGACAATCTATTTCTATGGCAAAAATATTGGGTTATACCAATGGAGAAATCAGTCGTCTTTATATTGTATCCACATCGATTGTAGTTGTGGTCTTTTTGGTGATCAGTATTCCAGCGGACTATTATGCAATGGAATATTTGTTTAAAAGTATTATGATGACCAGTATGACAGGATGGATTACATTCTATGTCCCGCCGGTGGTTTTTATCAAAATGTTTTTAACCGGCGTTTTGACTTATGGAATTGTCGCCCTGTTAGAATATAGAAAAGTAAAGAGAGTGCCAATGGATGAGGCACTGAAAAATGTGGAATAAAAGGAGGGAAGAAATGATGGAAAATAGAAGATTACAATATAGAAAAATACAATACAGAATCGTTGCTTTTATCCTGACGCTTTGTTTTGGATTGGCAACAGTATTTTCTGACGGTATTTGTGTTTTGGCAGCATCAGATAAAAAAGCAGAGGCATCTGAGACGACAGATAAAACAGAGACGGTATACGGTGAAGCAGATGCAAAGGGAAATGTAACGGATATTACGGTGGAAGCGACATTGAAAAAACAGGATAACGATGATATAATAAAAGACTATTCTACCTTATCTGATATTAAAAATGTCAAAGGTGACGAAGAATTTACACAAACAGAGGACGGAGAGATTTCCTGGGAAAATCAGGGAGAGGCAATTCGTTATGAGGGAAAAAGTGAGGAGGAGCTTCCGGTTTCCGTTAAGCTGACCTATTATCTGGACGGCGAAGAGATTGAGCCGGAAGCACTTGCAGGACAGAGTGGAAAAGTGAAGATTCGTTTTGATTATGAAAACAAATTGACAAAGAAAGTAAAAGTGGACGGAAAAGAGTTATCTGTGGCTGTTCCATTTGTTATGTTTTCTACCATGTTTCTTCCGGAAGAAACTTTTTCTAATATCAGTGTGACCAATGGAAAACTTGTTTCCATGGATGATCAGAGTCTGGTGGTTGGCTATGCATGTCCTGGATTAAAAGACAGTTTAAAACTGGATTCTTTTGAAGCTACCGAGGATATGGATATTCCGGAATATGTGGAAGTGACAGCAGATGTCACAGAATTTGAACTGGCTTTTACTGCAACAGCAGCTTCTAGTGGTATATTTGAAGAAATCGATACCAGCGATTTAAATGACGCAGATGATCTGACAGACAGCATGGAAGAGTTATCGGACGCTTCTGGACAGTTAGCGGACGGTGCAGTTGAACTGTGGAAAGGAACCGGAACATTTAAGACCTATGTTTCCCAGTATGTAAAGGGAGTAAGCTCGGCAGATCAGGGCCTTTTGGTATTGAAAAAAAGTATGAAGACTTTGAACGAGAAAAAAGCAGAACTTGAAAAGGGAGCAACCAGCTTAGAGTCTGGTCTTAGTACATTTTCTACGGCATTATCTGGTATCTCGATTCCCTCCGGTGACAGTGAAAAACAAAAAGCAGCACTTTTGGCGGCAACAGAGCTTTCAAAGGATGCAAAAACCCTTTCAGAAAAACTTGCCGGGATAGAAGAAGAACTTGCTAAAATCCGTACAGCAATTTCTGACGCAAAAAGTTTTAGTGAAACAGTGAGTCAGTCCGTATCTTTAGCAAAAGAAAAACTTTCTGCGACCTCGATTTCTGATGGGGAGGCAGCAGCAAACCAGAAAGCGAAAGAACAGGCAGCTGCGGCGGTGGAAGCATCCTTAGAGGGAAGTGCTCTCTCTACAGATGAGATTAATAAAGTAAAAGAAAGCGTTGTATCGAGTATTGATGTGAGCGGAACTTTAGCGACGCTGGAACAGCAGATCAAAGATGCGACGAGTGCTTTAGACCAGATACCGGAATATACTATGCCGGAACTTACTGTGGAAACGGATGGGATTACCAGTGTGATTGGTGATATGCAGACCCGGCTTGAGACAATTTCTAGCTGGTCCGAAGAACAGGAAGCTCTCGCCACAAATCTGACTGCCTTAAGTACCGCTTTAAAAACACTCCAGACAAGCGCAGAAAGTCTGAAAACCGGAAGCAGCCAGTTAAAAACAGGAATTTCTGCATTTAATCAGGGCGTTTTGCAGATTTATCAGGGAACGGTGAAGCTGAAAAAGGGAACCAGCAAGCTGTCTACGGCCGGAAAATCTCTTATAACAGGAGCAGAGTCCTTGACAAAAGGGGCCAAAGCCTTAAAAGAGGGGATGTTGACCTTTGATGAGGAAGGAATGGAAAGTCTTTCGGACCTTGCCGGAGATGATCTTTCCAATGTAATCCGCCGGGTTAAGGCACTGAAAAAAGCAGAGAAAAGTTATACAAACTATTCCGGCCTTGCAGACGGTATGACAGGAAGTGTAAAATTCGTAATCGAGACAGAGGAGATAGAAAAAAATTAGGAAAGGTTTTGTCAGACCATGAATAAACTGATAGATAAGACAACGATAAAATTTCTTTTCGTAGGTGTAATTAACACATTCGTTGGTACCGGGGTGATGTTTTTGTGCTATAATCTGTTCGAGTTAAGCTATTGGATTTCCTCTGCGGCTAATTATGTGGTGGGAAGTGTGGTAAGCTATCTGCTCAACAAATATTTTACCTTCCAGAATAAAGACCGTTCTTTAAAAATTGTCTTCAAATTCATATTAAACATTGCACTTTGCTATTTCATCGCTTATGGTGCCGCAAAGCCGTTGGTGCGGATGGCATTAAGTGGCTATTCTGTGAAAGTGCAGGACAATGGTGCCATGCTTGTCGGCATGTGTCTTTTTGTATGCTTGAACTATTTAGGCCAGCGGTATTTTGCTTTCAGAAAATAAAACATTGAAGAAATGCATGAAATAGAGAAATAAAACATTGAAGAAATGCATAAATTCACCATTGATTCGTGATAAATGCATGTTATAATAAACAAAAGGTGCGAGCTGTTTTTGAGTAGATATTGATATTCAAACAATCGTAAAAAATAAAAAGTGAGGAAGTAAGAAATGGGAAAAATAAAAGTAACGCGCTGCGATATTGAAGGATTATGTGTAATTGAGCCTACTGTTTTTAAAGACGAGAGAGGCTATTTTATGGAGACCTATAATCAGAATGATTTTAAAGAAGCTGGTCTTGATATGGTATTTGTTCAGGATAACCAGTCTATGTCTACAAAAGGGGTACTCCGTGGACTTCATTATCAGAAACAGTATCCACAGGGAAAACTGGTAAGAGCAGTAAGAGGAACTGTATTTGATGTAGCAGTAGATCTTCGTACTGGTTCAGCTACTTATGGAAAATGGTTTGGTGTTCTTTTATCCGATGAGAATAAGAAGCAGTTTTATATTCCGGAAGGATTTGCCCATGGTTTTTTAGTGCTTTCTGATGAAGCAGAATTTGCTTACAAATGTACTGATTTTTATCATCCGGGTGATGAAGGCGGAATCCTTTGGAGTGATCCGGAGATTGGAATTGAGTGGCCGATTGAGGAAGGCATGGAACTCATTATTTCCGAGAAGGATCAGAAATGGTCTGGAATAAAAGAAGCATTTAAATTCTAGTTCTAATAGAAAAATTGCAGGAGGAGTAAGGGATATGTGTGGAATCGTAGGTTATGTAGGATTTATGCAGGCAGCACCTATTTTGCTGGATGGACTGGCAAAGTTAGAATACAGGGGATATGATTCCGCTGGCATGGCGGTCATGGATAAAGAAGATAAGATTGAGGTTGTGAAAGCGAAGGGACGTCTGCAGGTACTGCGGGAGATGACAGATAATGGCAATGCAGTAGAAGGCGTCTGCGGTGTTGGTCACACAAGATGGGCCACTCATGGAGAACCTTCTGTGGCAAATGCACATCCCCATTTTAATAAAGATAAGACGATTGCTGTAGTACATAATGGTATTATCGAAAATTATCAGGCACTGAGAGATAAGCTTACAAAAAAAGGATATGAGTTTATTTCCCAGACCGACACAGAGACAGTGGCACAGCTTTTGGATTATTATTATCAGGGCGATCCGCTTGAGGCAATCACGAAGGTAATGGTCCGGGTAGAGGGCTCTTATGCACTTGGTATTGTATTTCAGGATCATCCGGGAGAAGTGTACGCAGTAAGAAAAGATAGTCCTTTGATTGTGGGCGCTTCCAAAGAGGGAAACTTTATAGCTTCTGATGTTCCGGCAATCTTAAATCACACAAAGAATGTTTATTATATTGAAAATATGGAGATTGTAAAGCTGACCAAAGATGAGATCAAGTTTTACAATATTGATAAAGAAGAGATTGAAAAAGAGATGGTCACAATCAGCTGGGATGCAGAGGCTGCAGAAAAAGGCGGATATGAGCATTTTATGTTAAAAGAGATTTATGAACAGCCAAAAGCAGTACGGGATACGATTAGTCCAAGGTTAAAAGAGGATCAGGGT
>JAUNBT010000527.1 GCA_030526985.1 Lachnospiraceae bacterium
AAATAATCCTGGGGATTTTTATCCAAGACAAACCATGCAAAAAAGAGATTCGATTCGTGCACTCGATGAATGGAAAAAAGAAATGGAAAAAGGAAAAGGACTTGATTGGGAACGATAGAAAGAAGGAAAGGACTTGACCGGGAATGATAGAAAGAAAAAGAATCTGATTGGGAATTACAGAAGGAAGGTGAGTGTATCAAAAAATTTGGAAAGCTATTGCTATTCATGATAGGTGGTTTCATTGTAGTGTATGGGTGTGGTTTTGCAGCCATCTTTTTGGATCAAACCTTAAAGAACCCGGAGCATCTTAGTTGGATCACAAACCCCATAGAAATGTATGTTTATGTATTAGGGAATAAAGAAACATCATTGTTTACGGCACTATTTATTATTTTAATAACTCTAGGAATCATAACCTTGTGGTTTTCCGGGTTAACGAAAACGTATCAATCGGATGTTATGGAAATCACACCGGATATTTCGATTCCGGTTCCTGCAGGACAGGGGCAGTATGGAAGTGCAAGATTTTTAACCAAGAAAGAAATCAACGAACAGTTTGAGCATGTGATCATCGATAAAAGAAAACTGCTAAAAAATCAAGAAAACATAGCATCCGGTGGATTGGTCATTGGAAAAGAGGACTTAAAGCATGGGAAAGAAAAAATATATCATGTAACGAAAGACAGACATTCCATTGGGATTGGAGCAACAAGAGCCGGGAAAACGAGACACATTGTTTTGGAAACCATCGCTGACTTGTTATTAGCCGAAGAAAATATATTTGTTGTGGATATGAAAAAAGAGATCTATGATTACACTCATAAAAAAGCAGAAGAATTGGGCTATATTCCAATTCGAATTGATTTTATAAATCCTTATCAATCCGATCGAAAGAATTATTTAGAACCGATTATAAAACAGTTAAAGCGAGGCGATACTTCAAAGGCAATTGAAGAAACGTGGTCTTTGGTAAGCCAATTAGTTGGCGAGCCACCACAAAATGGAGAAAAACTGTGGAACAATGGAGAAGCAGCGACCCTTGCAGCTTCCATTATGGCCGTATGTTACGATAATCAAAACCATCCAGAGTATCAGAACCTGACCAACGTTTTTTATTTTATTACAGAGATGTGCCAGGATTATAAAGGGGCATTACCACTTCAATTTTATATTGATGCATTGGCAGAGGATCATCCATCGAGGATTTTGTTAGCCGCTACAAAGTTAGCTGCATTTAAAACAAGGTCCTCTTTTTATGTGTCTGCCACCATGTCCTTAAAGTTACTAACCATGCCATCCATCAATGCCATGACCAATTGCAGTGATTTTGATTTAGAAGAGTTGATACGACAAGATAAGAAAATCATCGTGTATCTTTGTTTGCCTGCAAGAGACAATACGTATTTTCCATTGGCCAGTTTAACACTGCGTCAGATAACGGATGAAATTGATCGTATTGCAGATGAATATGGTGGACGTGTACCAAGGAGATGGAACTTTATTGAAGATGAGTTTGGAAACTTTACGAAGATTACCAATATCA
>JAUNBT010000133.1 GCA_030526985.1 Lachnospiraceae bacterium
GATTTACCAGTAGATGATTTACCAACAGATCATCTAGCAGATGATATAGAAGAGAAGTAGAGCGGCGAAGGAGGCAAAAAGGTGGAGCAAAAACAGACCTATGGGGAATATAAAAAGGGATTAGAACTTTCTAAAGAATATTTTGAACAGATGGTAGAGCCAGTATTAAAAGACGAGTTTTCCGACTACATTGGCCGCATGGCAGCCGGATGTATGGGTGCAGGCTCGGAGTGTTATGGTTATGATGATGTTATGTCGAGGGACCGGGAATTTGGTGTCTCCTATCAGCTTCTTATTCCGGGGGAGGATATGGAGGCCTACGGGAAACGGTTGAAAGCTCGTCTGAACCAGATGCCGGATACTTATGGAGACTATAAGGTGCTTCGCAACGAAAGATGCGGTCTTATGAGTGTGGAAGAGTTTTATGAATATTATTTAGGGCTGCCGGAAGGGCCTATAAGGGAAGAAGACTGGGAAAGCCTGGGGGATGCTGCCCTTTCTACAGCCACGAATGGGGAAGTGTTCTTTGATCACTTCGGACGTTTCTCTACAATCCGAACCATACTTGGTCAGGGATATCCCAAGAAGGAACAGTTCAAACGATTGGCTGCAAGTTGTGAACAGGCTGGAAAAAGCGGTCAGTATAATTTATATCGCTGCATTAGCCGCAGACAGTGGGTGGCAGCCTCCATGGTTATGACAAATTTTATGGATGCAGCAAGTCAGATTGTATTTTTACTCAATTATACCTACCGTCCTTATTTCAAATGGTTTCCCAATGAGATGGCAAAACTCCCGATTCTGGGAGAGAAAATCAGCAGAAATATGGAATATTTTTCGATTCTGTCGATAAAACAGGATAAGGGAACTGTCGTGGCGATGGCGCAGAATATGAGCCTGATGTTAATCGAAGCACTCAAAGAGGTAAAAATCACAGTAGGCGAGAGCAAGTTATTGGTAGATCATGCAAGAGAGATTCGGGAGAAATATTTATAAATTGCAATAGCTGCTACAAGGCTTTGAGAAAGCAGCGAAGCATATTTAGAATATTCGTTTGATAATGAAAAGAGGTGCCGACATGTCGCTTTGTTTTCCTTTAGGAATAGATGATTTTTCAAAAATAAGAAAAGAAAATTACTATTATGTGGATAAAACAGGATTTATAAAGGAACTTTTGGGTGACCCCTTTGAAGTAAATTTGATTACAAGACCACGTCGTTTTGGAAAGACATTGACGATGTCGATGATGGAGGATTTTTTCGATATTGGCCGAGACAGTCGGGATGATTTTCAAGGACTTTTTATCTATAATGAAAAGGAATTGTGTAAACAATGGATGAATCAATGGCCCACTTTGTTTTTGACTTTAAAAAGTGTAGAGGGAAGAACCTTTGAGAGTGCGTATGGAATGCTAAAGGTGCTAATTGCAGGACTTTGTAAGCAGTATTCTTTTCTTGAAGAAAGTTCCTATGTGGATCGGGATGACAAAACAATTTTTAAGCAGCTGAAAGCACAAAACAGTACACCGGAGAATTTGAAGGATTGCTTATATACCCTTACCCGTATGCTCTTTTCACACTATAGGAAGCCGGTAATAGTGCTGATTGATGAATATGATGTCCCGTTGGCGAAAGCAAGTGATCACGGTTACTATATTGAAATGTTAGAAATAATCCGGGCGTTGTTTTCAAATGTGTTAAAAACAAATAAATATTTAAAATTTGCAGTAATTACCGGATGCCTGCGGATTTCAAAAGAGAGTATTTTTACAGGATCTAATAATTTTGTTGCAAATTCAATTTCGGATAATCGATTTGAAGAGTGGATTGGATTTACTCAACAAGATGTTTCGAAGCTTTTGACAGATGCACATTTTACAGACAAGATGGAGGAAATAAGAATATGGTATGATGGATACCGTTTTGGTTCTGTAGCTGTATATTGTCCGTGGGATGTGTTAAATCATGTGGCTGCGCTGCAAAAAAATCCAGATAGAATGCCGCAAAATTATTGGGAGAATACAAGCCACAATAGTATCATCCGTAAATTCATAGATCGGAGGGACTTGTGGAAGGAAGAGCAGATTAATGAAGATTTTGAGGTTTTGTTAGAAGGCGGAAGTATTGAAAAGAAGTTAGAAGAGAATCTGACTTATGATATGATTCATTCTACGGCAGAGAATCTTTGGAGCCTTTTATATCTGACAGGATATCTTACAAAAACAGTAAAAGATGATGAAACATATGATGAGAGGGGAAAGACGGAACTGAGAATTCCGAATGAGGAGATACGACAGCTGTTTCGTACTACTGTGAGTGATTGGTTTAAAGATCAGATGAGAATTTCAGATCGAACTGAATTATTTGATGCATTATGGCAGCAGGATGAGGAGAAATGTTCTTCGATTTTATCCGATATGATTTTTAACACCATCAGCTATCATGATTATAGGGAAGATTATTACCATGCTTTTATGACAGGAGTCCTTTCTTTTGCAGGATATAAAGTGAAATCCAATGAGGAAAGGGGAGAAGGAAGACCGGATATTATACTGTGGGATGAACGGAGAGGACGTGCTATGGTCATAGAAATTAAAAGGACAGACAGTATAAAAAAGTTAGAGTTTACCTGTGAGGCGGCAATCCGACAAATAGAAAGCAGACGATATGCGGAAGCATTTGAAGAAGAGTATGAGGAAATAATAGGATTTGGAATCTGTTTTTATAAAAAACGATGTATGGTAAAATCAAAACGATTTCGATAGATGTTTTCTAAGATTGACAAAAAGGATGAATGACAATATGATTTTAAAAAAAGGAAAAGATGGGGACGATCTGTTAGTGGTTTCCATGGCACTTCCAGAAGCGGTGGAGAGACGGCTAGAAGTGCTTGGTCTGACGGAGGGCAGCCATGTCCTTGTGATGAATAATAAGAAAAAGGGTGCTATGGTAGTAAAAATCCGGGGAACCCGTTTTGCTATAGGACAAAAAATTGCGGAAAATATTACAGTAAAAGAGGTTTAGAATGGAAGAATTAACAATAGGGTTCATAGGAAATCCGAACTGTGGAAAAACAACATTGTTCAATGCATATACAGGTGCCAATCTGAAAGTGGCCAATTGGCCTGGTGTGACAGTCGAGAAAAAAGAAGGCGCCATGCGTTATCATAATCATCATTATAAATTGGTGGATCTTCCGGGAACCTACAGCTTGACATCTTACACGATGGAAGAGATGGTTTCCAGACAATATATTGTTAGTGACGAGGTGGATGTCATTGTCGATGTAGCCGATGCCTCTGCTTTAGAGAGGAATCTGTACCTCACCCTTCAATTGATAGAATTAAATAAACCGGTAGTTCTCGCACTTAATATGATGGATATTGTGGAGGAGCGGGGCATGGAGATTGACCTTCACCGTCTGCCGGAGATGCTGGGAATTCCGGTAGTACCAGTGTCTGCCAGAAAGCGGACAGGTCTCGAAATTCTGATTCATACCGTAGCCCATCATAAAGACAAGCAGGTGGGGGAGAAGATTATTCATCACCATGATGCGGCCAGTCATCGCCACAGACATAATCATCATAAAGAGTACGCCATGGTTTACAGCGATGAAGTGGAAGACAAAATTGATGCGGTAATCGATCTATTAAAACAAAACTATCCACAGATGAAGAACTATCGCTGGCATGCGATAAAAATATTAGAAAATGATCCGGAGATTTTAGAAAAATACCCGGCAGACTATGGAACTCTTTTAGAAAAAAATTATGAAAAACAAATTATAAATGAAAAATTTTCATTTATTGAGGAGATTATCGAAGAATGTCTGGTCAATAAAAGTGAGAAAGAAGAGCGGACGGATAAGATGGACAGGCTTTTTACCCATCCCATCTGGGGAATGCCCTGTTTCCTTTTTATTATGGCTGCTGTTTTTTTTCTCACATTTACAGTGGGTGACTGGCTAAAAGGATATTTTGAGACTGGTCTGGAATGGTTTTCTCTTACTGTGACAAGTCTTCTTACAGGAATGCATACAGCGCCGCCATTGATTTCTTTGATTGTAGATGGAATTATATCCGGTGTGGGTGGAATCTTAACCTTCCTCCCTAATATCTTTATCCTGTTTCTTGCGTTGGCATTTTTGGAGGACAGTGGTTATATGTCCAGAGTTGCCTATGTCATGGATAGTATTATGGGAAGAATCGGTCTTTCCGGCCGGGCTTTTATCCCCATGCTCTTAGGCTTTGGATGTACGGTTCCTGCAATTATGGCAACTAGAACGTTGGAAAATAACCGGGACCGAATGAAAACCATGATTATTACTCCATTTATGTCCTGCAGTGCAAGACTTCCGATTTATGTATTGTTTTGTGGAATGTTTTTTAAAGAACACGCCATGTTAGCAGCCTATTCCATGTATATTATCGGAGTTCTTGTGGCAATTTTAGTGGCCTATTTTATGAAAGTACTGGATAAAAAAGAAGAGGAGCAGATGCTTTTGATCGAACTTCCCGAATACAAATCTCCTAATGTAAGAACCATTGGAATCTATGTTTGGGAAAAGGTAAAAGACTATTTGACAAAAGCGGGAACCACAATCTTTATTGCCTCTATTATTATGTGGTTCATTTTAAATTTTGGACCGGAGGGATATACGACAGATATGGTCGGCAGCTTCGGTGCAATGGCAGGGAAAGTTCTTGTACCTTTCTTTCGCCCAACAGGGCTTGGTTACTGGCAGATTATCTTAGCCCTGATTTCCGGAATTGCCGCAAAAGAAGTGGTGGTGTCGAGTACGGCTGTGCTTTTTGGCATTGGAAATGTCGCCTCAACCCAGGGAATGGCCAGCCTGTCGGGACTATTGTCGGCGGCAGGCTTTGGACCGTTAAATGCCTATGTACTCATGATATTTTGTCTTCTCTATGTACCCTGTGCGGCAACGATTGCGACAATAAAAAGAGAATCCAAAAGTACAAAATTTGCGGCAGGCATGATTGTATTTCAGCTTGCAACCGCATGGTTGATGGCATTTCTCGTCTATCAGGCAGGTACTTTCCTAATGACTATTTTTTAAGCAGTCCGGCAACGAGGATAAAATAATCCGGAAGCTTTCCCTCTTCCATCCACAAAAGCTCTAAATTCAGATATTTTGTGATGGTAAGCCCCACATTGCCTCCGAGCGATTCAATGGAATAGCGGAGGCAGTCCGGGGTGCGGCAGGGTTTCCCTGTTGGTCTTGTGCAGCCACCCCGGCCGCAGCGCATACAGCTGCCAGCTGACAGGCTGATGCTTCCCGGAAATTCTTTTTCCATTTCAAAAAGTTCGGAGGACATCTGAGCTTTTTCTTTTTTTAAAATGATATCGGTCAGCTCCTCTAGGGCTTCCTTGTCATAGTGGCGGGCGGTCATTTCCGGAGAAAAGGTAAGCTTTCTGCCGTAGAGGTAGAAGCTCTTATACTGCCGCCAGTAATCCGCCGGATTAAAATCATAGGGCGGACAGGACCATATCTTATTATAATTCGGACAGACCTTACAGCATTCGAGAAATTCTGCTACATTGACGCAGTCTTTTAAATAATCGTCGATGGAGATTTCGGTGCTGTAATTTTTTATTGTGTAGTTGTTTTCCATAAGTGAATCCCTCCCTGGATTATTTTGTCCCTACGGACACAGCTCATCCTGCGACTACAAGATGGGCTTTATTTTTGCTTGTTCCTATATGTAGTTTATCATTCCGATAAAGTTGAATCAAGATGATGAAGATTAATTTTTCTTTGAAGAAGAGGAATTTCGTGATATACTTGGCATGATTGAAAAGAAAATTCCGGGTTACTCCGATGGGAAATACAATCCGGAAAAATGAAAATGGAGGTTATATCTTGAAAAAGGTGAAATTCAAACAGAGTTTGGGGAAACATTGTCTTGGGAATATCTTTGCTATGTAAGGAAAAATCCGGTTAAATGGGAGGTCCCTACAAGTATTTTGTTTGGAGCAAAAGACAACTTGATTTCCTATGATACGGTGTCCATGTTTGCAGAAAGAATCGGAGCAGACATTACTGTTATGGAAAATGGGGAGCACTGGTTTCATACAGTTGAACATATGAGGTTTTTGGATGATTGGATAAAACAAAAATGTTGATATTTGAAAATCTTGTTTTCAAAAAATGGTGTTATAGAATTTATTAAGAAATCTGCCCGTGAAAATATAGAAGATTCAGCTGATTCATACACTAATGTTGTTTCTCCAATTGCTATATATTATGAAAATTAATTGATTCAGAATAATTAACTGGGCATTAAGTCAAACATATGAAGAACAGCTTGAAACTGGTAAGAAGAAAAAGACAAAGAGAATCTTATTTGTAAGCATTGGAGCGATTGTAGCTGCGGTTGCAGGATTGATGGCTTATAAATATATGCAGTAAAAAGACCTGTCATTTCTGGCAGGTCTAAATGTTACACCAATGAGATTCCACGCCGAAGAATGGAAGGCCAGTTGCTTTTCTGAAACAGAAAACGGACAACGGTAACTCGATTCATCTCTTCTGAAATAGTGTAAAAGGCAAGATATCCTTTTACGATTACAAAACGTATGCCCCAGGAAGATAAGACTGGATCATCAACCAGTTTATACCTTTCGGGATATTCAGCTAGAGAAGAAATCTGTTTATCAGCTTCATCCAGTAAATCATCAGCAGCTGTAGGATTTTTTAAAATGAATTCTATGTGGTCTGAGGCACCAGCAAGATCTCGTTCTGCAGTTGTGGTGATGTGAATATCGTAACTCATCGGTTATGTCTATTCCTTATAGAAGAAATTGCCTCAGAAAATGGTCGGGTATTGCCATCTGCAATATCATCCATACCTTCCTTTATCAGTCCGTATAATTCAAATCGGCTGTTTAATTCTTCGTAAGACTCAATGCTCATGACAGCTAAATCGCCTTTTCCGTTTTTTGTAATAAAAACAGGTTCAGCGTAGCTGTGGCAGAGAGAGGATATTTCATTATAGTTGTTGCGCAAATCTGCACTTGATTTAATGGTTGGCATAGGGACACCTCCTTTATATAACAAAATTATAACTGAATTTTGTTATATAGTCAATGACGTTCAAATAAATTCCAAGCGTATTTTGGAATCATCACAATTAGTATGTGCAGAAAAAATCATTATTCGAAATGCTATCGTTTTCAGGATATTAACTATACCACAGCAACCGAGGATGAGCAGATTGGAGTATTTGAAAGATACTGTAAGTTCTTAAATTCTTTATCAGACCGTTTTATTAAATTCCTTGCATCGTATTTCTTTCTAGTAGTAATCGTGACTCAGAAGAAATTGCAGAAAGAAGAGAAAATAAGCAGCTCCACTATATCAATGAATATGCGGATGCTCACGGTTTAATCCCGATGAGGATTATAAGAAGAGGATATTCATTTATCCACCAAATTTGAGGCGTACTTAGACCAGCATTTGAACTTGCGTATCAAGACAATCTGATTCGAAAAAATCCATTTCAATTTGAACTTGCTTCCGTTATTGTCAATGATAGTGTGACACGAGAAGCAATAACAAGAAAGAGAATATTTAAAATTCGCAAAGGACGCTCTCCATTTTTGTGCGTATTATGAAGTGATCTATATCCTTTTTTATACTGGATTGCGTATATCAGAATTCTGCGGACTGACAATACCTGATGTTGAATTTAAGAAGAAGAGAATAAAGGTAGATCATTAATTACAGTATATCAATGGAGAAGGGTTAGTAATACAGGAACCCAAAACGGAGAGTGGTGTACGTTATATACCAATGACTGATGAAGTAGTTGAATGTTTCAAAACAATCATCGAACGTAGAGAGAAACCTAAGGTAGAGAAAATGATAGATGGTTATTCTGGATTTTTGTGTTTGGATGAGAAAGGAAAACCTCTTGCAGCCTATCATTGGGAAAAGCGAATGCAGCACATTCTTGAGAAGTACAACAGTATTTACAAAGTGCAAATGCCAAAGGTAACACCGCATGTATGTAGACACACGTTTTGTTCCAATATGGCTAAATCAGGAATGAATCCAAAGACACTTCAATATATCATGGGACATAGTGATATCAGTGTGACATTAAACACATATACTCATTTGACATTCGAGGATGCACAAGAGGAGTTGCAAAGAGTCTCAAACCTCTGAAACCCTTGAAAATAGCGAGGGGTAAACTTAATTCCCGTACCCCGATATTTACCCCTTTTGCATAAAAAGATATGTAAAGTTATATAAAGTTATGAGGAAAAAGGGTGAGTAGTGAATGTGCCACAACGTAAGTAATTACAAGGGATTGCACGAATTTACGAGGAAAATTTGAAATGATAAAAATATTATTTATATGCCACGACAGGAATCTAGTGTAAAAAGCATAAGTTGGCATAGTGCCGACACGTCGGGGCATATCTTTTCCCTTGCCGGGTGTAGAACTACGGTAAGACTACGAGTGAGGAAAGAAAAACTACTGATTTTACAGCTATCGTTAAGAGGGTAGTCGTAAAATCAGTTTTATCGTTAGAGAGTATATACAAATCAGGATAATCGTTAAAAAGTATGTGGCCTTGGGGAAATCGTTAAAGGGTATGTGAAATTCGGAGAATCGTTATATGGTTTGCGGCAGAGAATGTTGACTACGAGAACCTGAAA
>JAUNBT010000134.1 GCA_030526985.1 Lachnospiraceae bacterium
TTAAGAAAATATTTCTAATTGTTACACCATCGTGTCTGTCAACAGGTAATCTCCATCTGCAGCGCTTGTAGCAAGCTGATCGCATCTTTCATTTCCCGGATGTCCTGCATGTCCTTTCACCCAGACAAAAGTGACCTGATGGGGTTTTTTTGCCTCCAATAATCGTTTCCAAAGATCAACATTCTTGACCGGTTCCGTCTTGTTTCGCATCCAGCTCTTTTTCTGCCATCCGTCAATCCAATGATCATTAAATGCTTTTACAAGATACTGGGAATCTGAATACAAAGTGACCTGACAAGGCCGAATCAATGCTTCTAATCCAACAATGGCTGCCATAAGCTCCATCCGGTTATTGGTTGTCTTTTTGTATCCGGCTGAATACTCTCTTTTGTGAACCTGTCCTTTTGTATCGGTATATTCTAAGATTGTACCATATCCGCCCGGTCCATCTGGATTTCCTCTTGCAGCTCCATCTGTATATATTGTCACTTTCATCATATCTACCACTCCAATAGAATAGAACCCCAGGTAAGTCCACCGCCAAATCCGCAAAGTACAAGCAAATCATGCCGTGAAAATCTTCCTTCCCGATTCATCTCATCCAATAGTATCGGTATACTGGCACTTGATGTATTTCCATATTTTTCAACATCATGGGGAAACTTCTCTTCCGGCTCCTTCAATCGTTTCGCCACCGATTTAATAATTCGCAAGTTAGCCTGATGCAAAATATAATAGCGCACCTGTTCTTTTTCAATTCCTGCCTTTAACAGGGTTTCCTTAATACATTTTGGTGCCACTGTGACAGCAAAACGGAATACTTCCTGTCCATCCATATAAATCTGAGCTAATTCATTTCCATGCTGCACTAATGGATTGTTCAATTTTCTCTCTCCACAGGTTAGGGCAAAACCTTTACTTCCATCAGAACCTGTCACTGTCTCATAGATTCTATCCTCCGCTTTTGTGACAATGGCAGCTCCTGCTCCATCACCAAAAAGAACGCAGGTTCCCCGGTCCGTCCAGTCCATCATCTTCGAAAGAGTCTCGGCACCAATCAAAAGTGCCGTATTCGCCATTCCTGTCTCAATATAGGCTCTTGCTGTATTGAGAGCAAAAACAAAGCCGGAGCATGCCGCGCTGATATCGAAGCAAACTGCATTCTGTGCTCCAATCGCTTCCTGTACCTGACAAGCCGTATTCGGTGTTGCTTTATCTGCTGATAAAGTTGCCACAATAATCAAATCAATGTTATCCGCAGAAATTCCCGCATTCTCTACTGCTCTTTTGGCTGCGAAAGAAGCCATCTTCGTCGTCATTTCATCCGAAGAAATCCGACGCTGTCTGATTCCTGAGCGGGATGAAATCCACTCATCACTTGTATCAACAATCTTAGCCAAATCATCGTTGGTCATTATGTTTTCCGGCAGATAGCTGCCGGTTCCTAAAATCTGTATTGACATTTTCTTTCCTCACATTTTCTTCCTTCTTACCCTCTGCCTTTGCAGCCGGAAATGAGAAAGATATTTTGATATTCAAAGTATATTATGATTGACGCACTTTGTCAACGTCTTCTTTTTTTGACATATCTATTTTTCTTTTGCATATACTTTGATGAGAGGAATGAAACAGCCCGTCTAAAGTCCCCGGCTTTCTTCCTGTCGAGATTAAAATATATGGAAGGGGTATTCCTTATGGAAATGCAAAATGTATACAAAGATATCCAGGCCCGCACCGGGGGCGACATTTATATAGGAGTTGTTGGTCCGGTGCGTACCGGAAAATCCACTTTTATCAAACGTTTTATGGAACTGATTGTCCTCCCCAACATGGAGGATTCCCCGGAAAAAGAACGGGCAAAGGATGAACTTCCCCAGTCTTCCGGAGGAAAAACAATTATGACAACAGAGCCCAAATTCATCCCAAAGTAGACGCCCTCATTCATTTAGAAGAAGATCTTGCACTAAAAATCCGGTTAATCGACTGTGTCGGCTATATGGCAGAAGGTGCCTCCGGTCATATGGAAAATGATCAGGAGCGGCTGGTCAAAACACCCTGGTTCGATTATGAGATTCCATTTACAAAAGCAGCAGAAATCGGAACAAAGAAAGTAATCAATGAGCATTCTACCATTGGTATCGTCATTACAACGGATGGTTCCTTTGGCGAACTTAGCCGATCTTCCTACGAGGCTGCCGAGCAAAAAACAATTAGTGAGTTAAAATCTCTTAAAAAACCTTTTGTCCTGCTTTTAAACTCAGAACATCCTTTTTCTTCCGAGACAAAGCAGTTGGCCGCCGCATTAAAAAAGAATTATCAATGTGATGTTCTTCCCGTCAATTGTGAGCAATTAAGAAAAGACGATATTTATTCCATTTTAAAAAGTATCCTTTTGGAATTTCCTGTTACAGCACTGCATTTTTATATTCCAAAATGGGTGGAGGCACTCTCCGACAGCCACTGGTTAAAAGCTTCTCTTTTAGAAACAGTAACCAAAGCGCTTTCCGGCATTTCGAAGATGAAGGATCTTTATCAAGAAGATCTCCCCTCCGGTGAATACATACAATCCATAAAAATCAATCAAATTCATATGGACACGGGAAAAGTGGATGTGCAGATTCATTTTGACGAAACATATTATTATCAAATCATCAGCGATCTCATTGGGATTTCTGTTTCAAATGAATATGAATTTATTGATACAATCAAAGATTTGGCAAAACGCAAGTTAGAATATGAAGAAGTGGCCACTGCCCTCTCTTCCGTCCGGGAAAAAGGATATGGTGTATTGACACCGACCAGATCCGATGTCACCTTAGAAGAACCAGAGATGATTCGCCATGGAAATAAATTTGGTGTCAAAATCAGAGCAAAGGCTCCTTCGATTCATTTAATCCGGGCAAATATTTCAACAGAAATTGCTCCCATTGTTGGAACCGAAGAACAGGCAAAAGATTTGGTTGATTATATGAAGGCAGAAGCCTCCGGCGAAGAAAAGTCAATCTGGAATGTAAATATTTTCGGTAAAACAATGGAGCAGATGGTCAATGACGGCATTCAGCAAAAAGCCTCCAAAATGACCGAGGAAAGCCAGCAAAAGCTTCAAAATACTATGGAAAAAATAGTGAACGAAAGCAGTGGTGGAATGGTCTGCATTATTATCTGAGTCCTCCTAATCTAATCAATATAAATGGCCGGAACAACATTTGTTACATCTTTGTTCCGGCCAAACTCAATGTATTTCTATTATCTTCTAATTGTTACTTTGTCTCAATCTCTGTTAAACTAATCTTCAATCATTTCATAGAGCACTTTATCATTCATCGTGCGGTCAAATTTTGCTCCATTATGAAAGGTCTGATTAAAAACCCGCTTTGTCTCCTCCAAACTCACAGTCTGGGTTCTGGAAAAAAGATCCTTACACACTTTCTTGTGATTGTAACGGCTTCCATATAAAGCGGACCAACGGATCCCATAATCTCTTAACATATTCTTATTCACAGACAGCTTTCCATTATATGCATATAAATGCATAAAATAAGGATTTCTCTTAGAATCTCTCGGTTGACCATGAAGGGTCTTTCCGCAGGCGATAATGCCAAAGAAACAATCCTTGTCAAAAGAATCCGCAATCCGGTCTGCCACTCTCTGTGAATTACTCTCAATCATATCTGTCAGTTCTACGTTCGTAAGCGGATGATCCGACACCTTCTTATGTTCTAATACGGGTCCTAACACCTCTTCACAGTAACGAATCTTTCCGGCAAATGCAACAATCATATCTTCATTCGCCCGATAGACCTTGCGATAATATTCACTTAGAACCTTTCCTTCTTTATCTAATACTCTCTGATCGGCTCCGACAATCAGAAAATCTTTATTTCCGCCCGCCAAAATTAAACTCATGCTATCATCCTCCTGACTTCTCTTTTCCTATCATATCACATCTTTTACCGGACTTTCTACAGATAGAAAGGGTAAATTTTAGATATGTTTTTTCTCAGGAAGATTTTTTTGCTTGACCTTAGGATGAGAGAAGTGTATTCTAACATTGTAACACTTAAGAGAGGAAGGTGTCCCTATGACAAAAATAAAGTTATTACAAAATATAGATATTGAATACAAACGAAGCAACGCTGATTTTTCCAATCTGTTCAGTGAATATACCATCTTGACACTTCACAAGATCTGCTGTCGGAATGCCGCTTCGATTCAGGCTGGAGTTTACCGGAAAGGACCGGCTCTCCCCTGCGGTCCAGGTCATAATCCGCCGGAAGCATCGGACATTCCCCATTATATGAATCATTTTATTAACCAGATGATAACATCAAGACCTATGTTTCATCCAATCGAGTTTGCAGCGATTTCTTACAAAAGACTGCTGGATATCTATCCTTTTCCATCTTTTAATGAAGAAACTGCTACTTTATTTATGAATCTGCTTCTTTCGCGGGAAGGATATCCTCTAGCAAGTATTCCCTCCATCTATGCCGGTGAATACGAATCGGCAATGATGGCAGCCAGAAGAATGCCAAATCCTGACACAGATCCTCTGGTCTGCCTGATTGCAAAATGTATCAAACGCAGTTTTTAGTTCAACTGCTGACCCATCAATACACCCATAACAGAAGCCATCATAAGACCCCTTGTCCATCCGCTAGAATCACCCAGACAGTGCAGTCCTTTTACATTTGTGGTAAACTGTTCATCCATATTAATCCGGTTGCTGTAGAATTTAAGCTCCGGTGCATAAAGAAGAGTCTCTTTGCTGGCAAATCCGGGAACAAGCTGGTCCATCGCTTTAATAAAATTCAAAATATTGACCATGGTCCGATATGGGATTGCGGATGTAATATCTCCCGCTATAGCATCGGGCATCGTCGGTCTTACATTGGATCTGGTAAGTTCTTCCTGCCAGGTCCTTTTTCCTGCCAGAATATCTCCGTAACGCTGTACAAGAATATGACCATCCCCTAACATATTCGTAAGCTCGCCTACTTTTCTTGCATATTCAATCGGCTGATTAAACGGATACCGAAAATGATGGGAACATAAAATTGCCAGATTCGTATTATCTGACTTCAATTCTTTGTAGGAATGTCCATTTACCACTGCCAAATCATTGTCATAATTTTCCTGACTCACAAATCCTCCTGGATTTTGACAGAATGTCCGTACCTTATTCGTAAATGGTTCCGGATATCCAATTAATTTGGATTCATAGAGAACTTTATTCACTTCTTCCATAATTTCATTGCGCACTTCCACTCTGACTCCAATATCCACTGTTCCGGAATCGTGGTCAATTCCTATCTTTCGGCACAAATCTTCCAGCCACTCGGCACCTTTTCGTCCCACTGCCACGACAACATGTTCGGCATAGGCTTCCAATACTGTATCATCTGAGGATTTTAAATTCTTCATTCGAATTCCCTGGCATTGATCCTGATCCATAATTAATTCTTCACAGTGGTGTTCAAAGAGAATCTCCACACCTTGTTCCATGAGATAAATTTGAATTCTTAAATAAATCTCCTGTGCTTTTTCGGTCCCCATGTGGCGGATAGGACAATCTACCAGCTTTAACCCGGATTTTATTGCCTTTTTTCGAATCTCCCGGATTTCGTCTTCAAATTCGATTCCTTCTATATGAGCATCAGCACCAAATTCTAAATATATTTTATCCGTGTAATTGATCATCTCCTGCGCCTTCTCCTCGCCAATTAAAAGAGGCAGATCTCCTCCCACTTCATAGCTCAAAGAAAGTTTCCCATCAGAAAATGCTCCTGCACCGGAAAATCCGGTTGTAATATTGCAATAGGGTTTACAATTCACACATTTTTTTGTCTTTATCTTCGGGCAGAAACGTTTTTCTACCGGATGTCCTTTCTCGACTAATAATATCTTCTTTTTCGATCCCTGTCTTAGCATCTCCAATGCAGTAAATATGCCTGCCGGTCCGGCCCCCACTATAATTACGTCATATCTCATACCGTTACCTCCTGTCAATCAAAAATAGACTGTTTGATTAATTTATCAAATTTATTATACCAAATAACTTTATAAAATACAATTTTTACTGAAAAAAACATTGAAAATCATTCCACATAGTGGTATACTGGAAAAAATCCATAAATTCCAAAGAAGGACAGAGTAAGAATAATCTTATTATCTGTCCTATTTTTTTGGATATTTGGATAAAAGAAAGAGAGGATTATATTATGGATCAATTGAATGCAATCGTAAAGCTTGTCGATGATTTTGTCTGGGGTCCGGTTATGCTTGTTTTATTAGTTGGTACCGGTATTTTACTGACAGTACGTTTAAAATTCCGCCCCTGGAGAAATTTAGGCTATGCTTTACATAGTGTTTTAAGCAAAGAAGCACGAACAACAAAGCGAGGAGAAGGTGATGTATCCCCCTTTTCCGCATTGATGACTGCTTTGGCCGCAACGATCGGAACCGGTAATATTATCGGTGTGGCAACAGCCATGTTTTCCGGTGGACCAGGCGCACTTGTCTGGATGTGGATTTCAGCCTTGTTTGGACTTTCCTCCAAATTCAGTGAATGTATGCTGGCAATCAAATACCGTACTGTAAATGAAAAAGGGGAAATGATTGGAGGCCCCATGGTCACCATGAAGCGGGCTTTCAAGAACAAGGCATTTGGAAACACACTTGGTTTTCTGTTTGCTTTATTTACCGTACTGGCTTCTTTCGGTATCGGAAACATGACACAGGCCAACTCCATCTCCGGATCTATCCAGTCTAATTTTGGAGTGCCGACTCACATTACTGGTATTGTCATTACTGTTCTGGCATTACTGATCATTTTAGGAGGAATCTCAAGTATTTCCCGCGTATCTTCTGTAGTCGTTCCAACAATGGCAGTTTTTTATGCAGTTGCCGGTATTATTGTTATTATCTGCAACTACAAAAACCTTCCTTCCGGCTTAGTTCAAATCTTTGTTATGGCATTCCATCCAAAGGCAATCGGAGGCGGGGTAATGGGAACCATTACGGTATCTGTTATGAACTCTATCCGCTACGGTGTTGCACGAGGAGTATTCTCCAATGAAGCTGGTCTAGGTTCTGCGGCAATTACAGCGGCAGCTGCAACAACAGATAATCCGGTACGTCAGGGTTATATCAATATGACCGGTACCTTTTTTGATACTATTGTTGTATGTACAATTACCGGTCTTGCAATTGCTTCTTCCGGTGTTTTAGGAACAGTTGGTGCTGATGGATTGCCTCTCGAAGGCGTCAATCTTACTATGGCAGCTTTCTCCTCTGTCCTTGGTCCTGTCGGAAGTTACCTGGTTGGTATCGGTATCGTTCTTTTCGCCTTTTCCACCATCCTTGGATGGGAATATCATGGTGAAAAGGCATTTGAATATCTTGCTAACGGACATAAATACAATGTTATTTACCGAGTAATCTTTTCTTTAGTTGTATTTATTGGTGCAACACAGAAACTTAACCTTGTATGGAATTTATCTGATATTATGAATGCTTTAATGGCAATTCCAAATCTGATCTGCCTGATTCTTTTAAGTGGCGAGATTGCAAAAGATGTGGAAGGATTCCAGCCAATCATTGAAAAAGAAAAGAAACAGTGGAAAACAAAAAAGTATGACTAGAGTAAAAAAGAAAAAATGTCAGGAAATAAGATAAAAAAACGGATAGAAAAAAGAAAAAGCCAGGAATTCCAATCGCAATGATTGAAATTCCTGGCTTCTTTTCATGAAATTCATTCTGAATTCTGCTCTCGCTGTATAATTATTTTCTAAGGCCTAAACGCTCGATTAATGTTCTGTATCTTGCGATATCCTTATTCTTAAGATATGCCAGTAAACCTCTTCTCTGACCTACCATCTTAAGAAGCCCTCTTCTTGAGTGATGATCCTTAGGATGCATCTTGAAATGATCCTGTAAGTCATTGATTCTTGCGGTTAATAATGCAATCTGAACCTCTGGTGAACCTGTGTCGCCTTCGCTTCTTGCATAATCTGTCATAATCTGTTTCTTCATTTCTGGTGTAATCATATTATAATTCCTCCTAAAAAATTTAATAAAGACGAATCTTTTCGTCTAAAACGCCAGCTACCAGGATCAGGTTGGAGTCTCCATTCTCTGGGTAACGGCTTGCAACATCGACTAGTATAGCACAGTATTTTCTCGTTGTAAAGTCCTTTTTACAGTCCTCTGGCTTTTTTTACGCAGGCACGCATACATTCAAAAATGGCACTGCGAAAGCCCTTCTTTTCAAGTACACCGACTGCCTCAATTGTCGTTCCTGCTGGAGAACACACCATATCTTTCAGTTCACCCGGATGCTTTCCTGTCTCTAAGACCATCTTGGCACTGCCCATCACTGCCTGAGCTGCAAAGGTGTATGCCTGAGCTCTTGGCATTCCATCTGCAACAGCTGCATCTGCCATCGCCTCAATCATCATAAACACGTAGGCTGGTGAACTTCCACTGACCGATACAACAACATCCATCAGGGACTCTGGAATCACTTCAGCTTTTCCAAAAGAAGATAAAATCTTTAATACATAAGCAAGATCTTCTTTCTCAATGAGACTGTTATGACATACCCCGGTAATGCCCTCTCCTACCAAGGCTGGTGTATTCGGCATTGTTCTAACGATTTTTAAAGGCTGTCCGAAAAGA
>JAUNBT010000008.1:0-29276 GCA_030526985.1 Lachnospiraceae bacterium
CCTAAAATCTGGCCAAAGAGCAGGAGAAACACAATCTCCGTAGAACCTAGTCCGCTGGCGGAAGGAATGACACCGATAATCAGCTGCATCACTGCGGCAGTCGTAAGCATTTCCCAAAAGGAGCAAGGCAGAGCTGGAAGATTCAAGGCATAGCAGACAATCACCGGAAGAACATACCAGAAAGTCAGCTTTACTGCCATGAAAAGCACCGGAAGCAGGACAGACCATTTATCCCGAAAAATAGCATGGCAGACAGTGCGAAGATCAATCAGCTGCTCTTCAAAATAGGCAATCTTTTCCCGCCATGCCGGTTTTTTAATCCACTTTTTAAAAGGAAACAGAATAAGGCGGTGAAAATGTTCGGATACGCACATCAGAATTAAAACACAGATGATTACACCGCCAAATATTGCACCAGCGTAAAGATAAGAGGTGCCTTCGGCATAAATATCCTGAATAAAGGAATGGTAAAACAGCAACATAAAGCCGGCATACAGGATGATGACAAGCTTGTGAATGACATAGGAATAAGTCAAAAGCCCAAAGCTTTTTCCAGGGTCACAGCCCCGCTGATACAGATAGTAGATCTGTCCCGGTTTGGTACCGGTTCCCATGGTGGAAATGCCTAAAAAAATCCCCAGATATGCCATTCGAATGCTCTCTAAAAGGGAGCAGGTTTCCCCGCTCCTTTTTAAAATGAACCAGTAAATGACGCCGTCCATGATGACGTAGCAATTTCCAAACAGCAGCAGGAGAAGAAGATAAGACTTTTTTGCCTGCTTTATCTGTTCTAAAATATCCCGCCAGGAATCCCGGAACATAAAATATAAAATAACAGCTAATAATGTAAATGCGATTAGTACAATAAATGGTTTACTTTTTTTGTTTTTCGTAGACATATTTATAATTTTGATAACCTTCTTTGTGGTGGGCATTGGTCTCCCAAAGCGTTGCTGCCTCTGGTGCCCAGTCTGCAGAGTAAGCTTTGCATTTTTCGCAGAGATGTTCAATTGGTTCAGGAGACTGAAGATCTGTGGATTTTGCTCCAGTTTTCTTTACCATGGCTTCAATGAGTTCTGGATTTTCTAACATCGGACAGGGCCGCAGGTGGTTTTCGTTAAAGGGCTGGCCGTCCCGGTATGCCATAAAAAGCGGCTGTTTTAAAGCTTCCAATAAGGAGACATCCCGGATATTTGCACCAGAATAATGGACGAATACACATGGTTCCACGTCGCCGCAGGCATTGATATGAAGATAATTACGGCCGCCTGCAATACATCCGCCGACATATTCCCCATCATTTTGGAAATCCATGGCAAAGATTGGCTTGCCGCCTTCTTTTGCTCTGATTTCACGGACTCTGTGATACATATAGGTCCGCTGTTCTTTTGTCGGAAGAAGTTCTGTCGCTGCCTCGTTTCCAACTGGCATATAGTGGAAATACCAGGTGTAGCGGCAGCCTTTCTCAATAATCATATCCAAAAATTCATCGGATGTGACAGTTTCCACATTGTTCCTAGTATAACAGATTGACGTGCCAAATAAAAGACCATGTTTTTTCATTAAGTCCATGGCAGTCATAACTGCCTTAAAGGTACCGGCTCCTCTTCGGGAATCGTTGACCTCCTCAAAACCTTCCAGACTGATGGAGACAGAGAAATTACCGACCCTCACCATTTCCTTACAGAATTCTTCGTCGATTAAAGTACCATTGGTAAAAGAGTGGAAAGCACAGTCAGAATGCTTCTCGCAAAGACGAATCAAGTCCTTTTTTCGGACAAGGGGCTCGCCGCCGGTGTACATGTAAAAATAAACACCTAACTTTTTCCCTTCCGTGACAATCCGGTCCAGCTCTTCAAAAGAAAGATTCTGTTTGTAGCCATATTCTGCGGCCCAACATCCGGTACAGTGGAGATTGCAGGCACTTGTCGGATCCAGTAAAATGACCCATGGAATATTACATTGATGTTCGGCACGTTTTTCCCGGATGGTCTTTGTTCCATAATAAGCGGCCTCATATCCAAGATTTAAAGCGGTTGCCTTTAAGACGTTTGGGTGAAGTTCATCTAACAGACGGTAGACATACTGTACCCATTTGCTGTCCTCATCTGCTAACATATCCCGGACAGCCTGATAACTTTTTTCGGAAAACATATCTCCGGCTACCTTTTCTACCGTATCGGTCAGGTTGTAAAGATGTTTCTGGCGGTCTGTTTTTAAATATTTTAAAAGTCCGTCGATAGATTTTCCTACCAGAGCTCTTCCCATTTGATGTGTAATTGACATATTTGATTCCTCCTCAATTTTCATTTTCTAAATTTCCAGCACAGGTTTCTTGTTTAGACTGCAAACAGAATCATGGAAGCAGCCAGACAGGCCATCATGCTGCCACTTACGGCACTGATGATCCGTTCCCCCGTTACCCCATTCCAATAGCCGAAAGAAAAACCGGCAAAGGCGGATAAAACAGAGAGGCAGATTACAGGGAGTGCGGCAAAAACAGAATGGCAGTAGTAGTACATATTCATGCCAAGAATAACGGCAATGCCGCCTGCATTTACGGAAATCAGGGAAATTTTTGATAAAGTGAGGGGCGCTTCTAAGTGTTCCGAAAAAGAATCTTCCTTTATAATAGCGGCTCTCAGCCTCTGTCCTCCGATTCCGATTAAAATGGCGAATATGACAAACCGGTATAAATGCTTTAGGATAGCGGCATCCCGAAACTGTTCCATCTCCCAGGTGATGAACAGTCCGGCACACTGCATAAAAAGCTGGATGCCGGAAAACACAACCGCAATTTTAAAAAGCTGTTTTTTCCCAACATTCACCTGGTTTGCTCCCGTTCTCATCATAATAATAAAAATATGAAGGGAAAATCCGACGGCTGTAAATAGAATCCATAGTACAGTCATTGTTTCACCTCGTTTGCTGCAATATTATTTATTTCATTTAGTATAAAATGTATGAGAAAAAAGGGGAATGAATACTTTTCAGATAAAGTTGGAGAATGGATGACAAAAAGGACGAAATGTCGTCTTAGTTCGACAAATCGTCCTTTTTGGTGTCATATTGTAATAGTTTTTCTAAAGGCTCGGAGACCAGAATACTATAAATCTCCATAAGCTGGGAAACAGGAATCATTTCCTTCTCGTTCAGCCATTTACTTAAAATAAAATGAAACAGGTTGGCGTAATATTCTGTGACGTGGTCTAAACGAATCATCTGGTGTACCGGTTCTCTTACCCTGTCGGATAGATAGGGTGTGATATAGCGGTGGAAGGAATTCGTTATGATTTCCTGAAAGGAATTCTGCCCGGTTCGGTTCACTTCCTTACAGTAAAATTCATAATCCCTGTAAATGGCAGTAAACATATAGAGTACCGCTTCCTTCATAAGTCCCTGAGCGATAAAAGGAAGGGTAGGTTCTAAAATCTCTGTGCAGAAAATATATTCGACTACTTCGTATTTATCTTGAAAATGATTATAAAAAGTAGGACGCATAAGCCCTGCTCCGTCGGTAATCTCTTTAATCTTAATCTTATCCAAAGATTTGGTCTTCATCAATTCTTTTAAACTGTCAGCAAGCTGCCTTGCTGTATCTGGATTCTTTGTATTCATTGTTTCAGCTTGCCTCCTCCTCAATTACAGTTAAGTATAACACAAATTTTTTTGCATAGGAAGAAAATTGTGCTTTTATTTAACACTTATTTATACAAGAGAAATTTTTATAAGCCCGTACAATGTATTGCAATATTCGTGCAAAAATGATACAATGAATATAATTAAGAAGAGAAAGGGGTTACAAATATGGCTACGACAAATATCAGTATTCGTATGGATTCGGATCTAAAAGCAAAGGCAGATGCATTATTCTCAGAACTTGGTATGAATATGACAACAGCATTTAACATTTTTGTGCGCCAATCACTCCGTGAAGGTGGGATTCCATTTGAAATAAAAGTGGAACAGCCTAATCTGGAGACAATTGCAGCAATGTTAGAGGCAGAAAGGATTGCAAAAGATTCTTCCGCGAAAGGATATACGGATTTGGATGAACTTTTTGCTGATCTGAAACAATGAAAGAGACAAAATATACAGTTAAATATACTACACAATTTAAAAGAGAATACAAATTGGCAATGAAACGGGGATTGAAAATAGAGTTCCTAGATGAAATAATAGCAAAACTTGCATTGGGTGAAAAACTTGATATTAAGCATCATGATCATGCTTTATCAGGAAATTGGTCCGGACATAGAGAGTGTCATATTCTTCCGGATTGGCTGCTTATTTATCGTATAGAGGAAGAAATGCTTGTTTTATCTCTTACTCGCACTGGAAGTCATAATGATTTGTTTAGAAAATAAGTTTTTGTCTATGAGGAATCAACGAAGAGATTCATAATGTCCATTTTATAGATGCAATAAGAGAAGAGCTTGAGTATATCAGGTTCTTCTTTTACTTTACATAAATCGAAACTTACTATATTATTATATAGTAGTGAAAAAAAGAGTTCTATTTTGGTGGGAGGTGCAATGAATGGTAAGTAAGGTGGAAGAAGCAAAAGCGATTTATCGGGAGAAACTTGATAAAGAATGTGAACTTGTCATCACAAAAAAAGGTTGGTATATTCAGTTTCATGCCAATACATGGGATGAAGGAAAGGATATGAACTACAAAGTGACGAGCGAGAAGCTGCCGCAGTTTTTAAGTGATTTGAAGAAGAATCTGAAGCTCTATCTCAATATGAAGGAAGAGAATGAGAAGATTCCAAGAGATGCGGAAGGCTTAAGAGAGATGATTCTTCGCTTTAAGGGGGAGGAATCCGGTGTTTATTTAAGTGATACCTATCGGATTATGACCTGTCAGGAAGACTATGACCTGGTAGAGGAATTAGTTAAGAAAGCCAGGGACAGGGTACATAAAGTATTAGAAACAATGTAAAAAAGGAGGAACAACATGAAAGTAATCGTAGTCGGAGGCGGATGGGCTGGATGCAGTGCCGCATATTCAGCCAGAACAAATGGAGCAGAGGTCACTCTTTTAGAGAGAACAGATATGCTGCTTGGAACCGGTTTAGTCGGTGGAATTATGAGAAATAACGGACGTTACACAGCCACAGAAGAGATGATCGCTATGGGTGGCGGAGAGATTTTCAAGGTAATTGATGCAAATTGCAGGCATACCAACGTGAATTTCCCGGGACATGAGCATGCAAATCTGTATGATATTGCAAAGACTCCTGTGGCAATCACGAATTATTTAAAAGAGATTGGGGTAAATGTAGTCTGTCAGGCTCGAATTACCAAAGCAGACGCTTCGGATGGAATCATCCGCAGTGTGGAGACAGCAGATGGTACGGTATATGAAGGGGACGTATTTATCGATACAACCGGAACTGCCGGACCAATGAATAACTGCTCTAAATATGGCAATGGCTGTGCAATGTGTATTTTGCGCTGTCCAAGTTTTGGAGGAAGAGTGAGCCTTGCCGGACTTTGTGGTGTAGAGGAGATTATGGGCAAGAAAGCCAATGGTTCTATCGGTGCCATGAGCGGATCTTGCAAGCTTTATAAGGAATCTCTTTCCCAGGAAATCGTAGATGAATTAAATGAGACTGGTGTTGCAGTTATCCCGCTTCCAGAAGAATTAATCGAAAATCACCTGGATATGAAAGCATGTCAGCAGTATGCGATCAAAGAATTTGCAGAAAATATTATTCTTTTAGATACCGGACATGCAAAATTAATGACACCTTTTTATACTTTAGAAAAGCTTCATAAAATTCCGGGATTTGAAAATGCCCGTTATGAAGATCCATATTCTGGAGGCAAGGGAAATTCCATGCGTTATTTTGCCATGTCACCGAGGAATAATGCCTTAAAGGTAGAGGGAATGGAGAACTTATTCTGTGCCGGTGAGAAGGCAGGCCTTTTGGTTGGACATACAGAGGCAATTGTGACAGGTGTGCTGGCTGGATATAATGCGGTGCAGAAAGCCGAAGGAAAAGAACCGTTGGTGCTCTCAAGAAAAACAGCCATCGGTGAGGCAATCGCTTATGTAAATGAGAAGATGAAGACAGAAGAAGGTCTTGGAAAGAAGTATACTTTCTCTGGTTCTGTGTTCTTTGAACATATGAAAGAGGAAGGGCTTTATAGAATGAATAAAGACGAGATTGGTGCTTTAATCGAGGCAGAAGGTCTCAAAGATATTTTCAAAAAATAGAACAAGAGACACGTTTGGGAAAGAGAGGACTCTATGGTTACATTATCAACCCTTCATTATATTTATATTATAATGACAATTATTATCCTGGCGGCTCTTTTATTTAAAAAAGAGATTGTAATCCCATGTATTGTGGGAATTTTACTGATTGGATTTGCCTATTCCGGCAGTGTGATTCAGTCTGTACAGGTATTAAACAATGCGATTATGGCTTCCTGTGTGGAGCTTCTTAATATTATCGTAGTCATCGCTTTAGTTGTGGGTATGTCAAAGACAATGTCAGCAATTGGAGCAGACGAGATGATGATGCGTCCGGTTCGCCGGATTATAAAAAATGATAAGCTGGCTTTCTGGATTATCGGTATTGCCATGTTGATTGTATCCTGGCTGATTTGGCCGTCTCCGGCGGTTGCTTTAATTGGAGCATTGCTTCTTCCGGTTGCAGGAGAAGTTGGACTTCCGGCTATCTGGGCGGCTGTGGCAATGAACCTGTTTGGACATGGTGCTGGGCTTTCCTCCGACTTTTTCATTCAGGGTGCGCCGGCTATTTCTTCGAAGGCAGCAGGAATTGAAGTTACAGAAGTGATGAAAGCAAGCGTTCCTCTTTGGGCGGTTATGACAATCACAACCGTTGGAATTGCATTTTTCATGATGTTAAGAGAAAAGAAAACAAATGCAGACTTTAAAGATGAAATCGGCGAAAAGGTGGAGAAAGTGATTGAAAAACCAGGGCTTGCCAAGTTTGTGGCAGTGCTTATGCCAGCAGCATTTTTACTGGATGTGGGTCTGATGATTCGTTTTCAGATTACAGGTGGGGATGCCACTGCACTTGTGGCAGGAACGGCTTTAATCTTGATGTGTATTATCTCAATTATGGATCATGGGCTTTCCGACGCTTTGGAGAATGCAACGGATTGTTTAAAAGATGGATTTATTTTTGCAATTAAGATTTTTGCTCCGGTTATTGTGATTGCAGCATTTTTCTTTATGGGAAGCGAAGGTTTTGCCCAGAATGTGTTAGGGGAAAATGCGACTGGACTTTTAAATGATATTGGACTTTATATTTCCAGTCTGGTGCCGATGGCGAAAGGGTCAGTGGCAGTGGTTGAGGTTGCAGTTGGTGCGATTACTGGTTTAGATGGATCTGGTTTTTCCGGTCTTCCGCTGGTGGGTTCTATTGCCCAGACATTTTCAGCGCATAATGGAATTAATACGGCGACGCTTACGGCTCTTGGCCAGATTGCAACGGTTTGGGTCGGCGGCGGAACGATCATCCCATGGGGCGTTATTCCGGTGGCAGCTATCTGTGGAGTAAAACCACAGGATTTGGCAAGAAAGAATTTGATTCCGGTTGTCTGTGGTTTGGGGGTTACTACGGTGGTGGCGATATTTTTGATGTAGTGAGGAAAATCCCCTTCCTCCCCCACAGCGGTTGAGAATCGCAAGAACAGAATATACGGCGGCAGAGATTTTGCTAAGGGACGAGGATTCAAATGACAAACTCACTTCGTTCAAACAGTGTCATTTGAACCCTCAACGCAAAATCTCTGCCGCCGTTTCTGTTCTAAGCGATTCTCAAACGCAGTGGGGGAGGAGGGGGATTTTCCGTTATATTTACTGGGGGACTATTTTGGATGTGGAGGGGAGTTTGTTTGATTTAGGAGTGTTGACATGGGGGTGGTGGGGTGGTATATTTTTTATCAGTATTGAATGAAAAAATTTTTGTAATGGATAAAAATTTTATAATAATTGTTGGCGGAATTGGATATAAGCAGTGATAGTTTCTATTGTGGTTATGGGGAAATAGTAAACGTATTTTTAATAACCACTTAAAAAAGGAGGAGATATAATATGTCATATTTAGGTGAAGAGATTAAAAAATTAGGGTTTGGGCTTATGAGGCTTCCGAAGGATGGAGAAGTCATTGATGTGGAGCAGGTAAAGGCGATGGTTGATCAATTTATGGAGGCTGGATTTACTTATTTTGATACGGCATGGGCTTATCCGGGAAGTGAGGATGCGATTCGGCAGGCGTTGGTGGAAAGGTATCCGAGAGAGAAGTTTCAGCTTGCGACGAAGAATGCAGCGTGGATAAACTGCAAGACGAAGGAGGAGGCACAGGCACAATTTACTACTTCGTTGAAACAGACGGGTGCAGGATATTTTGATTTTTATTTGTTACATAATCTAGGAAGTCAGAGGACGAAGGTTTTCGATGATTTTGATATGTGGAATTTTGTGATGGAGAAGAAGGAAGAGGGATTGATTAAACATATTGGTTTTTCTTTTCATTCTACACCGGAGGAATTAGAGGAGATTTTAAAGGCACATCCGGAGATGGAATTTGTCCAGTTACAGATTAATTATGCGGATTGGGAAAACAGTTCTATTTTGTCGAGAGCCAACTATGAGATGGCAAGGAAATATGAGAAGCCGGTTATTATTATGGAGCCTGTTAAGGGTGGGCTGCTTGCTGCACCGCCAGAGTCTGTGTCGAAGGTGTTAAAAGAGTCGGAGCCGGATTCTTCGGTTGCTTCCTGGGCGATTCGTTTTGCGGCGGATTTAGAAGGGATTATCACTGTGCTTTCTGGTATGAGTAATATGGAACAGATGGAAGATAATCTTTCTTATATGAAGGATTTTAAAGAACTTACCCCAGAGCAGAAAAAGGTGGTTCAAAAGGCACAGGAAGAGATGAATAAAATACCGATTATTCCATGTACAAGCTGTAATTATTGTGCGAAAGTCTGTCCAAAAAATATTGGTATTTCCGGTTCTTTTGCTGCAATGAATCTTTTTACACTGTATGGAAACGAAGCCAGTGCTAAAAGGGAACAAAACTGGCTGGTTACCCGTCATGGAAAGGAACTTGCATCGGAATGTATCAAATGTGGAAAATGTGAGGAGGTCTGCCCACAGCATATTGCAATCCGGGAGGAACTTGCAAAAGTGGCCCAGACGATAAAATAAGAGATGATAAAATTACTTCGATATCTAAAAAATTACAAAAAAGAGAGCTTTTTAGCCCCCCTATTTAAAATGCTCGAAGCGTCCTTCGAGCTTCTTATCCCGATTGTCATGTCCCATATTATTGACATTGGAATTGCAGATAAGAATCTTTCTTATATTGGAAAGATGGCAGTTATTATGGCGGTTTTGGGAATTATCGGGCTTACCTGTTCGATTACGGCCCAGTTTTTTGCGGCGAAGGCAGCCGTGGGATTTTCAAAAGAGTTGAGGAAGGATTTATTTTCCCATATCCAGAGTCTGTCTTATACGGAGATGGACCGGGTCGGGAATTCGACATTGATTACCCGGATGACCAGCGATATCAATCAGGTCCAAAACGGGGTCAATATGGTACTGCGTCTTTTCCTTCGTTCTCCCTTTATTGTTGTGGGAGCGATGGTGATGGCATTTACCATTAATGTGAAGGCGGCCATGGTTTTTGTGGTGACGATTCCCCTTTTGTCTCTCGTTGTGTTCAGCGTGATGCTGCTTAGTATTCCTCTTTATAAAAAGGTGCAGGAGCGTTTAGATCAGGTATTAAAGATTACAAGAGAGAATCTGAGTGGTGTCCGGGTGATACGGGCATTTCACAGGGAAGAGCGAGAGAAGGAACAGTTTCAGACTTCCAATCAGCTTCTTGTTAAACAGCAGCTTTTTGTCGGCAAAATATCAGCACTGATGAATCCTGTGACTTACATCATTATAAACGGAGCAATTCTTGTTCTGATTTGGATTGGTGCATGGCAGGTCGAGGGCGGAATTATAACCCAGGGACAGGTTGTTGCCCTTGTAAATTATATGTCACAGATTTTAGTGGAACTGGTGAAGCTGGCAAATCTGATTATTTTAGTGACCAAAGCGGCAGCCTGTGGGAACAGGATTCAGGCTGTGTTTGAAGTGAAATCGACGATGACAGAAAAGAAATCATCCGTGGAAGGGTCGAACCGGGAAGAAGCCGTTATTTTTGACCATGTCTCACTGACTTACGAGAAAGCCGGGGATACTTCCCTTATGGATATTGATTTTTCTGTTAAAAAAGGAGAGACAATCGGTATTATCGGTGGTACTGGAAGTGGTAAGACCTCTATTGTCAATCTGATTCCAAGATTTTATGACTGTACTAAGGGAGCAGTAAAAGTATTTGGGAAAAATGTAAAAGAATATTCTTTTTACGATTTGAGAAAGAAAATTGGAATCGTTCCACAAAAAGCAGTGTTGTTTCGCGGGACGATAAGAGATAATTTGCGTTGGGGTGATAGGGAGGCGGACGATTCTGCCATGTGGAATGCACTGAAAGCGACTCAGGCAGAGGAATTTGTCCGGGAAAAGGAAGGAGGACTTTCTTTTTCAATTCAACAGGGAGGAAGAAATCTTTCCGGTGGACAAAAACAGCGTCTTACTATTGCAAGGGCATTAGTCAGAAAACCGGAGATTTTGATTCTGGATGACAGTGCGTCTGCACTAGATTACGCCACGGATGCAAAGCTGCGTCAGGCAATCAGTGGGTTAGATCCGGATATGACGGTATTTATCGTATCCCAACGGGCAGCCAGTGTATGGGGTGCTGACCAGATTCTTGTATTAGATGACGGACGGCTTGCCGGAAAGGGTACCCATGATGAATTGTTAAAAAACTGCCAGGTATATCAGGAAATCTATTATTCTCAGTTTCCGAAAGAAGGTGAAGCAGATGGCCGATAAGACAAATAAAAAACAGACAGCAAAAAAAGTATTGCAATATTTAGGGAAATACCAGTTCCTTGCCCTGTTTTCCCTTCTCTGTGCAGCCGTGACAGTCGTACTTACCCTCTATCTGCCCATTCAGATTGGAAACTGTATTGATTATATATTAGAACCTGGAAAGGTGGAGTTTGCTGCAATTTTTGAATATTTACAAAAAATGGCCCTTGTAATTGTGGCGACTGCTCTGACTCAGTGGTGCATGAATGTATCCAACAACCGGATTACCTACGGTGTCGTGGAAGATATCCGAAAGAAAGCTTTTGATAAGTTAGAAAGACTTCCCTTAAAATATTTGGATTCCCACTTAAGCGGTGATATTATCAGCCGGATTGTGGCGGACGTGGATCAGTTTTCGGATGGTCTTTTGATGGGCTTTGCCCAGTTTTTTACCGGAGTGATGACCATATTTGGGACGCTCTTTTTTATGCTTCGCATTAATGTAAAAATAGCTTTAGTCGTTATTTGTATTACTCCCCTTTCTTTTTTGGTAGCAAGCTATATTGCCAAAAAGACCTACCATATGTTTAAGCTTCAGTCGGAAGCCAGAGGGGAATTGACAGCTCACATTGATGAGATGATTGGAAATCAAAAAATTGTGCAGGCATTTTCCCACGAAAAGGAAGCCGCAGATACTTTTGAGGAGGTAAATGACCGTTTAAGTGAGTATAGTTTAAAAGCAACCTTTTTCTCTTCCATCACCAATCCGGCAACCCGGTTTGTCAACAGTATTGTGTATACTGGGGTGGGAATTACCGGTGCAATTGCAGCGATACACGGAGGAATCTCTGTAGGCCAGCTGAGTTGTTTTTTGACCTATGCAAATCAATATACAAAGCCTTTTAATGAAATTTCCGGCGTGGTCACCGAGCTTCAAAATGCATTGACCTGTGCTGCCAGAGTATTTGAATTTATCGAGGCCGAACCACAGATTCCGGATGCCGACGATGCGAAGGAACTAAAAGACGCCAAAGGGGAAATGACTCTTTCCCATGTGGATTTTTCTTATCTTCCGGAAAAACCGTTGATTGAGGATTTGAATCTGTCGGTAAAACCAGGTGAGAGGATTGCCATTGTAGGGCCGACAGGATGTGGAAAAACAACGCTGATTAACCTTCTTATGCGTTTTTATGATGTAGATGGAGGGAGTATTAAAGTAGATGGCGGCGATATCCGTGACTATACCCGAGGGAGCCTTCGGACTTCCATTGGCATGGTGCTTCAGGATACCTGGCTTAAAAATGGAACAATCCGGGAAAATCTCCTTTTTGGAAAAGAAAATGCCTCCGATGAGGAAATGATAGAAGCGGCAAAGGCGGCTCATGCCCATAGTTTCATCAAACGTCTGCCAGAAGGGTATGATACTGTGATTGGAGAGGACGGCGGTGGTCTTTCTCAGGGACAAAAACAGCTTTTGTGTATTGCCAGAGTGATGCTTTGTCTGCCCCCTATGTTGATTCTCGATGAGGCGACTTCTTCTATTGACACAAGAACCGAGGTCAAGATTCAGGAAGCATTTGCCCGGATGATGGAGGGAAGGACCAGTTTCATTGTGGCTCATCGCCTTTCTACCATTCAAAGTGCAGATCAGATTCTTGTTATGCGGGACGGAAAAATTATGGAACAGGGAACCCACGATCAGCTTTTACAGGAAAAAGGTTTCTATTTCCAACTTTATAACAGCCAGTTTGCAGGCTGGAAACAGGAAAAATCGGGAGTTTAAGGGGAATAAATTGTTCAAAATTTAAAACTTGAGCTATTTTTATTGCAATCTGAAAAAAACATGGTAAAGTAACTTTAGATAGAGCTGTGAAAACAGCAAAGAAGGAGGTATATAAAAATGGAGAATAAAATGCAGGGTTTTGGCATGATGATAAAAAAATTAAAAGCAGACCCTAAGAAGATTGTATTTACGGAGGGAACAGATGCAAGAATATTAGAGGCAGCTTCCCGTCTTTTAGCTGGTAATTTTTTGACACCAATTCTGGTTGGTAATCAGGAAGAAGTGGAGAAAGCTGCTGAAGAATACGGATTTAATATCCGCGGTGCTCAGGTGATTGACCCAATGAGCTATGATAGATTAGATGAGATGGTTGAGATGTTCTGTGAGCTTAGAAAGAGCAAGAATGTTCAGCCGGAAGAAGCGAAAGAGACTTTAAAACAGGGCAATTATTTTGGAACCATGCTTGTAAAGATGGGTGTTGCAGACGCACTTCTTGGCGGAGCAACTTATTCCACAGCAGATACCGTACGCCCGGCTTTACAGCTCATTAAGACAAAACCGGGACATAAGATTGTAACATCCTGCTTCATCATGGTACGTCCATCCGCTACCGGAGAGAATGAAGTATTAGCAATGGGTGACTGTGCAATCAATATTAAACCAACGGAAGACGAATTAGTTGACATCGGTATTGATGCAGCAGACTGTGCTAAGATTTTCGGAGTTGACCCGAAGGTTGCATACTTAAGCTATTCTACACTTGGTTCCGGAAAGGGAGAAGATGTAGACAAGATGAGAAATGCTGCAAAGAAAGCAAAAGAATTAAGACCAGACCTTCCAATCGAAGGTGAGATTCAGTTCGACGCAGCTGTAGCACCTCGTGTTGCCAAGACAAAATGCCCGAACAGCGAAGTTGCAGGCTATGCTAATGTATTTATCTTCCCTGATATCAATGCAGGAAACATCGGATACAAGATTGCACAGCGTTTAGGAAACTTTGACGCATATGGCCCTGTTTTATTAGGTCTGAATGCCCCAATCAATGATTTATCTCGTGGCTGTAACGCTGAGGAAGTATATTCCATGGCAATTATTACAGCGGCGTTAGCATAGTTCTCATGTTTTTCAGGTCCCAAAGTCATACATTTTTATGTAAGCATGAAATGCATGACCTTTTGACCCTTGCATCATATACATATGTGAGTAGCATATATTAGAAATCGAAAAGGCTTCTTAATACTTCTTGTCCTCAAGGGATGGAAGTGTTGGAAGCCTTTTTATGCGGCAATAGAAAAAAATACTCGTCTTTAGAAAAATAAATGAGCGGCTTTACTGCAGGAATGCCTCCACAATCACACCCTCTGCCTCTTCCTCTGTCATGCCAAGAGTGCGAAGCTTTGTTACCTGTTCATTGTTGATTCTTCCGATGGCAGCCTCATGAATAATGGCGGCATCGACATGGCGGGCATTAATCTCCGGGATGGAGTTTACCTGGGCGTGGTCCATGATGATGGAATCACATTGGATGTGGGCTTTGCAGGCATTGTTGCCGATTGCCTTTGGATGGAAGGTCTGTACAGACTCATTCTTTGCTACGGAACGGGATACGATTTGAGCTGAGCTGTCTGCTCCATTCATTGTGACATCCATGTTGGAAATCGCAGTCTGAGTGTCGTGGGTCATCAAACGTTCGGAGACGAAGAGACGGCTGCCTTTTCCAATGATGACACTGGTTTCACGGACGGTGGAATCGACGCCTTTGATTTGGGAAGTGTCCATGGTAAAGGTGGAATTTTCTTCTATTATAATCTTTGTGACAGGATTTAAAATCTTTTCCCCACTTCCGGAACCTTCTCCGTAGTGTTTTTCCTCGTAACGGACATTGCAATTGTTTCCAATATGAAATGTGTGGATTCCGTTGTGTTCACTGTTGCCGCAGCCATCGTTGTGAATGCCGCAGCCGGCAATAATGGTAACATCAGCACCATCTTCTACATAAAAATCGTTGTAGACAACATCTTTCATACCGGAAGTAGACATGACAACAGGGATGTGAACAGTTTCGCCTTCTGTTTTATTGTCAATGAAAATATCAATTCCCGGATTGTCTTCCTTTGGTTTGATTGTAACATGATCACTGTCGCCATGACAGAGAGGTGCACCGTTGTATCTTAAGTTAAATGCCCCTTCCTGCTTGAATTCAGTGATACCGATTTTATTGAGAACTTCTATTGTAAGTTTATCTAATTGCATCTATTCTTCCTCCATACAATCGCAGGCCGGGCTGTCTGTTGAGAGATTTGGGAGCATATCGTCCCGGCTGCCTACCATATCAATCTGTCCATCTTTGATTACCATAATTCGATCTGCCATACGGATAATTCGTTCCTGATGGGAAATCAAAATCAGGCTCTCTTTCTTCTCTTTGTGAATCTTTTCAAATTGTTTCATTAGTGTGGAAAAACTCCAAAGATCAATGCCGGCCTCCGGCTCATCGAAGACAGCGATTTTATGAGGGTGGGCGAGAACACTGGCAATCTCTAATCGCTTCATCTCGCCGCCGGACAATGTATTATCGACAAAACGGGATAAATATTCTCTTGCACAAAGACCGACACCGCTTAAGAGACGGCAGCACTCTTCTTCTGATAAATCTTCTCCTGCAGAGAGACTTAAAAAGCGCTGGATTGTCATTCCCTTAAACCGGGGCGGCTGCTGAAAAGCGTACCCGATTCCTGCTTTTGCTCTTTCGTCGATGGAAAGAGAGGTAAGGTCTGTTCCGTCTAAGAAAATGCTTCCCTGATCAGGAAGTTCAATTCCCATAATAAGTTTGGCAAGAGTAGACTTTCCACCACCGTTAGGTCCGGTGATGACAAGCATCTCCCCTTGTTCCAGTTCAAAACTGACATCTTTTATAATTTCTTTTTCTCCATCCTGGTCTGAGGCCAGAAAGGAGAGATTTTTTACAGTTAGCATATAGAGTCTCCTTTATCTATTTGTTAAATATCGTACTATCTTATTTACTGTTCTCTCCGGAACAGAAATTCCGTATCAAAGGCAGGGCACAGAATTTCCTGATTAATCCAACATAAAAGTGGGTATTGATTACGGAATAAGGCTGTCCAGGGACACAATCTAAATAATAACTTCCATTTTCAAGAATCATGGCTGTCAATTTTTTTCCAAAGACGCATCCGGTATCAATACAGATGGCACCCTGAGCCGGCAGTTCTTTCCACACTCCATAAGATAGAGGTTCTCCAGCATTTCCACTGCCATCATAATAAGTTGGTGCGTCAAGAGGAGTGTGGCCAATGATGGTAATCCTCCCGCCATATTGATTTGTCTTGGACCAGGAATGGTCTTTTACCAGCAAATCGGTGGAATTTTGTTTTGGATTCTCTTCCTTGATACCCGCATGGACACATTGGATTTTTTCATCTTTATAATAGAGAGGCATATTTTTGAGAATCCATGGAATATAAAGTTCCATGCGATCTCTGTGTTTTCGGAAAGAACGAATCGTGTCCGTTTTTCCGACGACTCTCCAGATAAGACGTGTATCTAGAGCACCGGATTGTTCTACTATCATCTGTTCATGATTTCCCCGAATTAAGAAAAAGCGATCCGGGTTCTTTTTTTTCCAATGCATGGCCAGTCGCAGCATCTCATAAGAAAGTGGACCCCGGTCCATCAAATCACCAAGTAAAATCAGTTTGTCTTTCTTTCCATTATAGTTCACTTTATGAAGCAAGCTGAGAAACTCATGATAGCATCCATGAATGTCACCTACAATAATTGTTCTCATTTATCTTCTCCTTTTGATTTGAAAATGAATGTTTTCTCAAAATGAATAATCAAATCAATATAATCATCAACTGTCTCAAAAGTTTCTCTTTGGAGAAGCACCTCATGATCCATTAATACTGCCATAGCCATCGAAAATTTTCTGTTTTTTTCTGAACTGATAGAATGATATTCCGGCAGACTTCCAAGATCTGTTGTTCGGCACCAGTTCGTAATTGCTGCGAAGCCTGCGGCATTTTGCAGCATCTCTTTTTGAATAATCTTCAAAAAGCCTTCTTGTCCCTTATATTCTGCTTTTGCATCCCGCTCCCAGCATTCTTTGAAGGTTCGGTCGTAAGTTTCAAATAAGAGCTTGAGCGTGGAAAGAAGGTATGCCTTGCATTGTGTTTTGTCCTGTTCTGAAGAATATTCTTTAAAACATGCAGCACAGTAAGCGGCAATCAGACTTCCGGCGAAATATCCCATGTCATATCCAAATGGTCCCATAAAGGAAAACTCAAAATCAAGCATCTTAATTCCTTCGTCCGAAAGACAGACATTGGAAGTGTGAAAATCACTGTGGATTAAGCAGTCAGAGTGTGTCATGAATGTTCGTCTTAAGCTGAGGCGGTTCGTCTGACAGGCCGGATCGTCACTGATTGGACGAAATCTTTCCCAATCATGATAGGTATCTTCTTCCAAATCGGTACCAAACCGATTGAGAAACATACCGTCTTCCATAATCTGGCGAAGCTCTGTGTTCTCAAATTTGGACTGCATCTTACGAAAGGTGCTGCGGTCGAGATAGTATTCTGAAGTGTAAAAAGAAGATTTTGCAAGAAAATCACCAACGATAACTCCGAGATCCGGTATCTGATTTTCTTTAATAAGCTGAAAACGAACTGCTTTCAGGTTTTCGATAAACTCCATAATAAAAATATGATTCTCTTTGTCCTGAAATAAGATCTCAGGCACATACTCCGGAACAATACTGTGAAGAATATTCATGGTATTACATTCCGTTTCGTTTCGGTAGGATGCCACTTTTACCCCTTGTCTCAGATTTCTGGGCTCATCAAGCCCCTGCTTTAAAATGTAACTTTTTACCGGTGTTTTTACTTTCAAAACAATATTGACATGTCCATCCCTTTCGCCTTCGTCAGCAGTAGGGTCTTCTCCGAGGATAGAAACCTGTGCCGGGACGGTATCATCAAAATTCGGAAGATTTTTTTTCATATATGAGATGATATTTTCTTTTGTTATTTTATACATGATATTCCTCTCTGTTTTCAGGTATTGTTTATTTGACCCTAGTATTAATTTCTTTTTCTCCATCCTGGTCAGAAGCCAGAAAGGAGAAATTCTTAACCGTTAACATAGATAATCTCCTTTATTATTCGCCAAATTTTCTGGCGGCATCTTTTAACATCTCCCGAATGGGAAGCTGATATGGACAACGGGGTTCACAGGCACCGCATTCGATACAGGCTCCGGCTTTTACTTCTAAAGAGTTGTAGCGGTCACGGGCCCAGTCACTTAAGCCATACCGGTCCAGATATCCTTGAAATAAAAAGACATTCGGAATACTGATTCCTACAGTACAAGGGGCGCAGTAATTGCAGCGGCGGCAGAAATTATTGCCAAGCTGGCTTCGAATCTCTTCCATTCTGGAAAGCTCTTCTTTCGAGAGTGGAGACGAATCGGAAACTGCGGCCAGATTCTCATCAATTTCTGAAAGATCATACATGCCCGGAATGACCACAGTCACAGCCGGGTTAGAACAGACATAGCGAAGGGCTAAAGAAGCGTCCTCGATTGCACCGCCTGCCAAAGGCTTCATTGCGATAAAACCGACATTCTGTTTGGCACATTGTGAAATCAGATCTTCGGCCTGCCTTTCCACGATATTGTAAGGAAACATAATCGTCTCCACCCATGGAAGGGTCAATGCTTTTTCAAATACAGCAGTAGAGTGGGCGGTAAGGCCGATGTGTCCAATCTTACCGGCAGCCCTTGCTTCCATCAGAGCTTCTAAGGCACCGTTTGGACCGGTTACAATATCAAGCTGTTCTAACGTTGGATTGTGAACCTGATAAAGGTCGATATAGTCGGTGCGAAGCATTTGGAGGCTGGTGTCGATATCCTTTGCCATAGCCTCCTTTGTCCGTGCCATCGTCTTGGACGCCAGAACAAAATGTTCCCTGATTCCTTCTAAGGCTTCCCCTAAGTATTCTTCACTTACGGTATAGGCACGTGCGGTATCAATATAATTAATTCCCTTATCCAAAAGGGAATGGATGAGCTTCTTTGTTCCCTGGGCATCAATTCTCTGAATCGGAATTCCGCCAAATCCCATGCGGGAAATACGAAGTCCGCTCTTGCCGAGAGTTACATATTCCATATTGCATTCCTCCTCTTTTTTCTTCTGTGAAAATATGGGTACAAGCCCCGTATTTACGCTGTAATAATCATTTTATACCTTTTTTTTAGCCCTGTCTACGGAAAAAAGAATTATCAGACCATTTTAAAAAAATGTTGACAGCTTTTGACAAAGAACGTATAATGACAGCAAAATTTGAAAATCTTACAGGAGGACATGACATGGACAAACAAGAAGTATTCCAGTGGTTAGACGAAAACAAGATTACATACGAGGCAGTGGAGCACCCGCCAGTCTATACAATGGAAGAGATGGAGGAGCTCGGTCTTCATAAACAGGGGAATATCTGCAAGAACCTGTTCTTAAGAGACGCAAAAGGAAAACGGCATTTTCTTGTTATACTGGGAAAAGACAAGCAGGCGGATTTAAAAGCATTGAGAGCCCAGCTTGGAAGCACAGCCTTAAGTTTTGGTTCGGAAGAACGCCTGATGAAACAGTTAGGACTTACGAAGGGAGCTGTTTCTGTATTTGGTATCTTGAATAATAAGGAGGCAACGGTAGAGGTTGCCATTGACCGTGATTTTCTTCATGAGAAGCGGATGGGATGTCATCCGAATGACAATACAGCGACGGTATTTCTCGATTTTAAAGATGTAAAGAAGATGATTCAGAATAATGGAAATAAGCTGATGTATCTGACAATCAAATAACGCAGGACAAAATAAGTTTCTTTTAAAGAAATACAGTAATAATCAGTTTCTTTAAAGTAGAAAATTAAGTTTTTGAAAGAAAAACAGGAAAAAAATTAAATAAATCCCCACTTATCTTACTATATTAAGGAAAAACAACTGATACATTGACAGAAAAAGAAAGATACTTTAACATATAAATCAGCAACCAGATAAATATAGAAAAGGTAAATGTAAAGGCGCATTGGTAATCAATCAATGCGCTCTTTTTGTTTTTTGAAGTTGTAAAATATTATTTTTTCTACATTTATTTGGATGATTATGGTAGTCAGAGGTTTACTATAAGGAAAGCGAGGACAAGACTATGAAAAAACGATTTTTAGCATTTGTTATGAGTGCAGCATTGATGGTAAGTGTTTTGGGAGGATGCAGCAATTCCTCCGGAGACAGTAACACAGGATCTGGATCGGCTTCCGGCGGGGATACGATTCGGATTGGGACATCCTTTCCTTTAACAGGAACATTGGCAGATGATGGAAACCTGTTATTGGATGCAGTACAGTTAGCAGTAGATCAGTGTAACGAAGCAGGCGGCATCAATGGAAAGCAGGTCGAGATTGCGTCAGAGGATGATGAATCTTCTCCAACCTCAGCAGCAGCGATTGCAAACAAATTTGTAGCAGATGACAGCATTTACGGTGTTATCACTTCTTACAACAGCTCCTGTGCATTGGCTCAGGTTCCAGTATTTGATAAGAGTGGACTTACTGCAATCTCTCCGGTTGCTACTTCACCGGACCTGACAGGAAGCAGCGATTATTTCTTCCGTACTTGTGTATCTGACGCTTATGTCGGAACCTTATGTGCAAATATGTGCAGTGATTTAGGATACAAAAATATCGGTGTCCTGTATGAAAATGATGACTATGGATATGGTTTATATTCTCAGTTTGAAGAGCAGGCAAAAGCCAACAGTATGGAAATCGGATATGCAGGAAACTTCGTATTAGGCGAGACAAAAGATTTTAACTCTTTGCTGACATCCGTGAAAAATGCAGGCTGTGATGCAATCTTCATCGCAGGATTTAACACAGAGACAGTATTAATCGCAAATCAGAAAGAAGCACTTGGTATGGGCGACATTCCAATTGTCGGCGGCGATGGTATCTATTCTCCTGAATTAATTTCAGAAGGCGGCGATTTAGTAGAAGGAATCTATACACTGGGAGCATTTACAGAAAATAATGAGGATGAGGTTGTTCAGAACTTTATTTCCGCATATCAGGAAGCATACGGCTCTGTACCTGGAAACTGGGCAGCACTTGCTTATGACGCAACTAATGTACTCTTAGAGGCAATGAAGAGCTGTGGCGATGATCTTTCAAGAGAAAAGATTAACGAGGCAGTTACCAATATCGACTATGTCGGCGTAACGGGAGAAAACAAATTCGTAGATGGCGATGTAGAAAAAGAATATCTGACCTTACAGGTTCAGAACGGAGAATTTGTTGTAGTCGAGTAAGAGAAGCAAAAAAACAAATGAATGAGGTATAAATGAATTGAGGCTGTGCGGAATGATTTGTGCAGCCTCAATCAGGTAAGGAGGATGAAAATATGTTACTCCAACAGCTTATTAATGGTGTGACGATTGGCGGAATATACGCTATGATCGCTCTGGGATACTCCATGGTATATGGAGTTTTACAGATTGTAAACTGGGCGCATGCAGATGTCATGATGTTCGGAACTTTTATCGGTATGCTGCTGACAACACAGCTTGGCATGCCTCTTGTGGCGATGGTGCTTTTGGCATCGTTTTTTACTGCCGCTTTAAGTATGGGAATTGAGCGGGTGGCTTACCGCCCAATTAAAGTAAATCGGAGAATGGCAGTGTTAGTGAGTGCCCTTGGTATTTCCACATTGCTTCAGAATTTAGCACAGCTCGTATTCGGTACAGGAACACAGCAGTTTCCGACACTGGAACAAAAAGTATATACTTATGGAAATGTTTCCTTTTCTAATATTCAGATTGTAATTTTAGCAATTACAGCGATTATGCTGATTATCCTGTATTTCCTTGTTTACAGAACAAAGATGGGTGTAGCAATGAGAGCCGTATCTGTCAGTGTACAGAATGCAAAACTGATGGGAATCAATACGAACCAGACCATTGGACTGACTTTTGGAATTGGTGCTTTTTTGGCAGGGATTGCCGGTATCTGTGTAGGTACTTATTATAATGCAGTCTATCCGACGATGGGATATTTGCTTGGCATGAAAGCATTTGCGTCTGCCATCCTTGGTGGAATCGGTTCGATTCCAGGTGCTGTATTAGGTGGTTTTGTCATTGGTATTATTGAAAGTCTTGGCGCCGGATATATTTCCTCCGGATACCGTGACGCTTATGCTTTCATTATTATGATCATCGTACTTGTGATTCGTCCTTCCGGTTTTCTCGGTGCAAAACGAATCGACAAGGTATAGAAAGGAGGAGATGGCATTATGAAAGAAAAAATAGCAGGAATTCATTTGAGCAGCAGAACAAAAATGATTGCACTTTTAGTTATGGCAGCCATACTTTTGATTCTGCCTGTTACAAGTATCAGCCGTTATACATTACATATTATTGTGCTTTGTTTTATTTATACTTGTCTGACCCTGAGTCTGAATCTGATTATTGGATGGTCCGGACAGTTTTCCTTAGGACACGTAACTTTTTATGGAATGGGTGCTTATATTACAACCCTTTTGGTTATGAATGCAGGCCTTAATTTCTTTGTCGCAACCATTATCAGTGTTGTTTTGGTGGCAATTTTTAGTATGATTCTTTGTTTTCCGACCTTGAATCTGCGGGGAGATTACTTAGCAGTTGTAACCTTGGGATTTGGAGAGGTATTTCGTCTCTTCATTACAAATGCAGTCAATCTTACGAGAGGACCGATGGGAATTCCCGGTATTCCAGCACCTACTTTCTTTGGAATTACCATATCTGGAACGGAAGCCTTCTATTATATTATCTTCGCACTGATGGTTATTTTTATTTTATTTATGATAAGACTGAACAACTCCGGTTTTGGACTTGCAATGCTTACGGTAAAAGAAGATGATATCGCAGCGATTTCTCTGGGAATCAGTCCAGTCAAATATAAGATGTGGGCCTTTGTCATCGGCGGTGGTATGGCGGCTTTAATGGGAAGCTTTTATGCGGTTTATCTTGGAACCATTGGACCGACTAGTTTTGTATACAACGAGTCAATCAAAATGGTATCTATGGTTGTACTCGGAGGCATGGGAAGTGTGCCAGGTTCTGTAATCGGTGCGTTCCTTCTTACTGCATTACCGGAAATGCTTCGTCAGTTCAGTGATTATAGAATGATCCTTTATGGTGCTGCCATGGCGATTATGATGATCTTTCGTCCAAACGGTATCTGGGGTATCGATAAACGTGTGAGAAATGAATATAAAATAAAAGCGATGAGAGGTGTTAAGAATGGAAAAAGTTCTGCAAGTTAGAGATGTATCCGTCCGTTTTGGCGGTCTGGTTGCAGTGGATCAGGTTACACTGGACCAGGAAAAAGGGGAAATTTTGTCTTTGATTGGTCCGAATGGAGCAGGAAAAACCACATTCTTTAACCTGATTACCGGTGTATATAAACCGACCGATGGAACGATTGTATTTAAAGGACAGGATATTACGACGATGAAGGCGGCAGAGAGAACAAGATTTGGAATTGCCAGGACCTTTCAGAATATCCGCCTGATTGGAAGCATGACTGTGCTGGAAAATATTTTAATTGCCCATCCAGATTGCAACAATGAGAAGCTGGTGCCATCTGTTTTATTTCCACGCAAACAGCAAAAGAAAAGACGGGTCATCATTGAGCAGTGTGAAGAATTATTAAAAATAGTGGGATTAGAGGATATGACAAATGAGCTTGCCCTTAATCTTCCTTATGGAAAACAGCGTCTGTTAGAGATTGCCAGAGGTCTTGCGACAAATCCTCAGCTGCTTCTTTTAGATGAGCCAGGTGCAGGTATGAACAGCTTTGAAAAAGAAGAGCTTACCCGGGTCATCCGCCATATTACAGAGAAAATGGACATTGATGTTCTGATTATCGAACATGATATGAAATTTGTAATGGGTATTTCCGACCGCATTGTTGTGTTGGATCACGGCAGTTTGATTGCGGAAGGAAAACCGGCGGAGATTCAGACGAATCCAAAGGTCATCGAAGCATACTTGGGAAGCGGAACCTTTGAGGAGGAATAGGGAGGTGAGCACAGTGAAGCATATATTAGAAGTAAACAATTTATCGGTAAGCTACGGCGTTGTCCCAGCACTCAGGGGTATTTCCTTTACCGTAGATGAGGGAGAAATTATTGCCTTGATTGGTCCGAACGGTGCGGGAAAAACAACGACGATGCACACAATTTCTGGTCTTTTAAAGCCAAAAGAAGGAAATATCATTTATGATGGAAAAGAGATTGGCGGAATCGAGGCTCATAAGCTGGTAAGAGAGGGCATTTCACAGGTGCCGGAGGGAAGAGGAATTTTCCCGATTCTTACAGTGGCAGAAAATATTGATTTAGGTGCCTATTTGAGAAAAGATAAAGAAGAGATACAAAAGGACAGAGAATGGGTGTATTCCCTGTTCCCGAGACTCGAAGAGAGAAAGAATCAGGTCGGCGGAACCTTATCCGGCGGCGAGCAGCAGATGCTTGCCATTGCCAGAGCCTTAATGGCGCGGCCGAAGATGCTTCTTTTGGACGAGCCATCTATGGGTCTTGCCCCGATTATTGTAGAAGATATTTTTAAGATTATAAAGCAGATTAATCGGGAGCGGAACACAACCATTTTGTTAGTAGAGCAAAATGCCCAGATGGCGCTGACCGCCTCGAACCGGGCTTATATCGTAGAGGTAGGTCAGATTGTCAATGAAGGAAAATCAGCAGATCTTAAAAAGGACGATCAGATTCAGAAATCCTATCTGGGATTATAGGAGGGAAAATAGATGGATAATTATGTAATTGCTATCTCCAGAGGATATGGCAGCGGCGGCAAATACATTGCCACGAAACTGGCCGAGAAGCTTAAAATTCCTCTGCTTGACCGGGAACTTCTTAAAATGGCGTCGATGGAGAGTGGAATCAGTGAGGAGATTTTCAATCTATCTGATGAAAAAATCCGTAAGAAACTGTTTACCAATTATTCCAGAAAGCTGTATCAGGGCGGTGTACTGTCTCCGGAGGATTCCAGATTTACATCCGATATTAATCTTTTCAACTATCAGGCAAAGGTTCTTCTTAATATGAGCAGAAAGGAAAGCTTTGTCGTCCTTGGAAGAGCAGGATTTTATATTTTAAGAAATATGCCAAATGTAATCAGTATCAACGTACAGGCACCGATGGAAGACTGTGTGGAATCTGTTATGAACCGGGAAGGTCTCTCTATGAAGGATGCAGCGAAGAAAGTAAAGTCAATCAACAGATACCGGGATGATTATATAAAAGCATATACTGGACTTCCCTGGTGGGATATGAGCTACTATGATTTAGCACTGAATACATCCCGACTGGACAGAGACCAGTGTGTGGATATGATTACTGATTTTGCAGGAAGAAAATTAGGAATCCAGCTGTAAAAGGAGAGAATTTCTAATCGAAAGTTCCGAAAGAAAAATATTTAGAAAAATAAGTGAAATGGCCGTTTTTGAACAATTTAGCAAAAACGGCCATGTTTCGTTAAAAGATACTTTTTTGCTAATTAGGGAGAAAAACAAGAAGAAAACACAAAAAATTGGGTGAAAATATCGAAAAAGTTTCACAAAAAGAAAAGATAGTTTCACAACAAGAAACACAAGCGAATTGACAAACAAAAAGAATTTGTATATGCTAAAGCTACTTCAAAAAACAAAAAACAATATGACAAAGAGGTCATAGAAACCGGATAGAGAGGCCCCGGTTCTATGATCTCTTTTTGTTAGAAAAATCCGGCGGGATTTCTTCTAACAAAAGAAAAAGGCTTTTTGGAGGACAGGCAAGCAACAAAAAACGAAAATGGAAAGCGTATCCGAAAAAGGAAAGAGAGGTAACGTATTATGTCAAAATTATCAGAATTAGCAGCAATCGTAGAAGCAGGTAAAGTAGCAGAGGTTGTTCCAGCAGTGGAAGCAGCAATTGAAGAGGGAAATGCACCTTTAGATATTTTAAATATCGGACTGGTTGAGCCAATCAATGTATTAGGTGAGAAATTCCGTTTGGGACAGATTTATGTACCAGAGTTATTGATTGCATCCAAAGGAATGAAGATGGGCGTAGAAAAAGTAAAACCACTTCTGATGAGCGGTGACGTGAAAAATCTTGGAAAAGTAATTTTCTGTACGGTTGCAGGCGATATGCATGACATCGGTAAAAACTTAGTTGTTCTTCTCTTAGAGAGTGCAGGATTTGAAGTTGTCGATCTTGGAATGGACATTGAGCCAGATGAAATTGTAGAAGCAGTTGAGGAAAATGAAGATGCTACTGTCGTTGGAATGTCCGCAATGCTTACAACTACTATGTATGCAATGAAAGAAACAATCGAAGCTTTAGAGGAAGCTGGTCTTCGTGACAGAGTAAAAATCATGATTGGTGGAGCACCTGTCAATCAGGCATTTGCAGATCAGATTGGTGCAGATGGTTACAGCACAAACGCACCTCTTGCAGTAGAGCTTGCTAAGAAATTAATGAACATTGCGTAAGAAATTGTTTGAAGAAAAGTAGAAGAATATTATTTTGATAAAAACCAGGAGGAAAGCGTATCATGGATAGATCTAATTTTAACAATGTTTTAAAATGCGGAAGTCCGCTTCGATTTTTAACACAGGAGGAAATGGAGACAATTCATACCTCTACCTTAGAAATTCTTCAGGAAGTAGGAAGTGACATCCAGCACAAAGGTGCAAGAGAGATGTTAAAGAAAGCCGGCTGTACAGTAAAAGGAAAAAGAGTATTTTTCCCAAGCGGCTTAGTAGAGTGGGCAACCAGACAGGCTCCTTCCCATATTCATGTATATGACAGAGATGGTGACCTGGCAATGGATTTAGGTGGAAGAAACGTATATTACGGAACCGGATCCGACTGTCCTACCATTCTTGATGTATACACAGGAGAACACAGAACATTTACAGAAAAAGATATGGAAGACGGTGCTAAAATCATCGATGCTCTTCCACAGTTAGACTTTCTTATGTGCTGCGGTTTGATGTACGACTACCCTGTTACATCCTATGAGCATCAGTTCGCAGCAATGGTAAGAAATACAACAAAACCAATGGTAGTAACCGCTGCCAACAGAGAGTCCATCTCCAATATTACAAAGATGGCAGTTGCAGTAAAAGGCGGAAGTCAGGAAGAACTGCAGAAGAGACCATTTTTCATTATGTACAATGAGCCGACTTCTCCATTAAACCATACTTTCGATGCCATTGATAAAATTATCTACTGTGCAGAGAATCAGATTCCTACCAATTATTCTCCATGTATGATGCCAGGCGCTACAGGCCCAATTACAAACGCAGGTGCTTTAATTCAGGCAAATGCAGAGTGTCTGGTTGGTCTTGTAATCAGCCAGCTGACCCGTCCGGGCGCACCAATGGTATTCGGTGGTTCTATGTACAACATGGACTTAAAATGTATGCAGCCGACTTACTGTTCTCCGGAAGCACAGGTAAATAACATTGCCTTAGCTCAAATTGGACGTGAACTTTACAAAGTTCCTACTTGGGGATTCACAGGATGCTCCGGCGGTAAGATTTTTGACGCACAGGCAGTAAATGAAGGTGCTCAGTACGTATTCTCCATCGGATTTTCCGGAACAAACTTAAATCATGATGTTGGATTTATGAACTATGGTCTGACCTTCTCTTATGAATTAGTCGTTGCTATGAATGAGACAATTGGACAGATGAGAAGAATCTTTGACGGCGTAGAATTTGACAAAGAACATCTGGCAATGGATGTCATTAAGAGAGTAGGACCAAAAGGACATTACCTGATGGAAGAACATACTCTTGAGTACAATAAAGAAATGTGGCAGCCGGATCTGACAGACAGAGCCGATATGGATGGCTGGAAGGCAGCAGGCGCTACCACATATGAGCAGAGAGTAAAACAGAGAACCATCGATATTATTGAAAACTACGTTCCAAAGCCATTGGATGCAGGCGTAGATGAAAAAATCGAGGCAATCTTAAAAGAAGCTGACGAAAAAGCAGCAGAAGCATAAAAAAAGAAAAGGCAGCTGAGGCAGAATGAAAATCGGAATTGGAATTGACACAGGCGGCACCTGTACAGATGCAGTTGTGTATCAGTTTGAGACAAAAGAAATATTAGCATATGCAAAAACACTGACAACCAAGGAAGATTTATCAAAAGGGATTGGAAGAGCATTGGACAAGTTACCAAAAGATCTGGTAGATCAGGCAGAGGTAATTGCTCTTTCCACCACCCTTGCCACCAATGCCTGTGTAGAAAATAAAGGCGGAAGGTCTAAACTGGTTCTGTTTGGAATCGAGCCTTCCACCATTGCACAGGTGGGGGCAGAGTATGGACTTCCTCTGGATGAAACACTGTGCTATGTAGACAGCAAAACAAAGCCTTCCGGAAAGATTGTAAAAAATCCGGACTGGGAGGAGTTTTCCGAAAAGCTTCATCAGAGATTTGACGAGTGTGAGGCAGTCGGATTAGTAGAAATGTTCGCAAAAAAATCAGGTGCAGTTCTGGAAAAGAAAGCAGGAAAAATGCTGAAAGAAGAGTTAGGCATCCCGATTGTCTGCGGACATGAATTATTTACAGAGAATAATATTGTAAAAAGAGGTGCCAGCGCCCTGTTAAATGCCCGCTTGATTCCGGTAATCCAGGAATTTTTGGCAGCAGTAAAAAAAGCATTAAAAGAGCGGGAGATCAAAGCACCGTTCGTCATTGTACGAAGTGACGGAAGTCTCATGACAGAAAAATTTACGGCGACCAGACCAGTGGAGACTCTTTTGTGTGGTCCGGTGGCAAGTGTAATGGGTGCAGTGGAACTTACCAATGAAGAAAACTGCATGATTGTTGATATCGGAGGAACGACGACCGATATTGCATTTGTAAAAGACGGGAACCCCCAGACCGTCACATCCGGCGTAAAAATTGGAAAATGGAGTACCTTTGTAAAAGGACTCTTTGTAGATACCTTTGGTCTTGGCGGTGACAGTGGAATCCGGGCAGATGAAAATGGAATCCGGGTGGAAGAGGAGAAAGTCATGCCTCTTTGTATTGCCGGAAAACGGTATCCAAAGCTGGTTCATTATCTGGAAAGAGAGAATGAGCAGGCCGCAAGAGTTTTAAATAATCAAAAAGACATCTATTTGACGATAAAAGATATTTGCTACCACAATGCATATACAGATTACGAAAAAACCATATCAGCAGCACTGTTTGATAATCCTATGAGCTTGGAAAAATTAAGCGAGACAATCGGTGAATTTGTAATTCCAGCTCATATTGAACGTCTGGTAAGAGAGGGCGTGATTATCCGCTGTGGTGTGACACCGACGGATGTTATGCATTTAAAAGGCGATTTCTCCAAATACAGCAAAGAAGCAGCGAAGTTAGGACTTACCATTATGGCCCGCTGTATTGGAAAAACAGCAGAAGAACTTGGCGACCTTATCTACGATGCGGTAAAAAAGAAATTGTACTT
>JAUNBT010000008.1:29286-38323 GCA_030526985.1 Lachnospiraceae bacterium
ATATTGTCAGAATCTTAATCGAGGATGCTTATCCAAAAATTCGGGAGAGCGGACTTGGTTCCCAGTTAGAACTGATGATTCTAGACAGCTATGAAAGAGCCAAAACAGGTGCGCCGAAAGCCTTTTTTGACATGAATATTAAAACCCCTGCCGTATTGATTGGTGTGGGAGCACCTACTCATATCTTTTTAGAGGATGTAGGGAAATTATTAGGAACCGAAGTCAGAAGCTCCGAGTATTCCAAGGTTGCAAACGCCTTAGGTGCTGTAGTTGGAAATGTAAGTGCCAGCATTTCCATAGAAGTGACCTATAATCAGGAACAGAATGTCTATACTGTATTTGGTGCCGGAGAACGCTATGACTTAGAACGTCTTGAAGATGCAAAGAAAATGGCGGATGAATTGGCAGCAAAGAAGGCAGTAGAAGAAGCAGTCAGCCGGGGATCGGATGAAAATGCGGCGGTTTCTTTAGAAGTAAAAGAAGATATTGTTGAAACAGATTTCGGTGCTGTTTACATGGGTTATAAGGTCGTAGCGACAGCAACCGGAAACTTAAAGCTTGCATAAAAGCGAGGAGGAAACAGATGGGAAAAGAGTTGATTTATAAGGCACTGCGTCACGAAGAGACCGAGAGAGTGCCATGGGTTCCCTTTGCCGGTGTTCACGCCGGAAAATTAAAAGGTTATACTGCAAAAGAAATTTTGCTCGATGCAGACAAATTATATGAATCTCTGATGGAAGTTCATAAGCTGTACACACCGGATGGTATGCCGGTTGTGTTCGATCTTCAGATAGAGGCGGAAATATTAGGCTGTAAGCTGCTTTGGGCGGAAAATAATCCTCCTTCTGTCCGAAAGCACCCATTTGCAGCGACAGCCGGTGTTCCGTCGGATGATAAGATTCCGAAAATAACAGATGGAAGAATTCCGATGGTCCTGGACGTGACCAAACGTCTGAAAGAGTCTATTGGAGAGGATACCGCTATTTATGGATTAATCTGTGGACCGCTGACATTAGCCTCCCATTTAAGAGGCAGTGATTTCTTCATGGATATGTTTTTAGACCCGGATTATATCAAAGAATTGATGGAATTTTGTAAAAAAGTCAGTCTTAAAATGGCAGAATACTATATTGATGCAGGAGTCGATGTAGTAGCAGTAGTGGATCCGTTAGTCAGTCAGGTTTCACCGGACTCTTTTGAAGCACAATTATCCTTTGCATTTTCAGAGGTGTTTGATTATATCAGAGAACGGGGCGTGTTCTCCGCCTTCTTTGTATGCGGCAATGCGACAAACCAGATGAAGGTGATGTGTGATACCCACCCGGATTCCATTCATGTAGATGAAAATGTAGATTTGCTGGCGGCAAAAGATGTGACCGATGCGTATAACATTTTAATAGGAGGAAATATTCCTCTTACGACGACCATGCTCTTTGGTAACCAGCAGGATAACATGAAATTTATCATTGATATGCTGGATCAATTTAAAGGAAGAGAGACAAACTTAATCATCAGTCCCGGCTGTGACATGCCTTACGATGTGCCGATTGAAAATACAGTGGCGGTGGCACAGGCAATCTTCCATCCGGACGACTGCAGAAAATTTGTAGAAAATTACTCCTGCGGTGGATTTGAGGATATTGAAATCGAAATTCCGGATTATGAGAATCTGGAAAAACCGTTAGTTGAGCTCTTTACTTTAGATCCGGATCAATGTGCAGCATGTACCTACATGGTTCGCAGCGTGACAGATATCTATGACGAAATCAAGGATATGGCAGATTATGTTGTATATCGTTATAACATAAAAGAAGACATCGCAAGAACACAGAAAATGGGACTGAGTAATCTGCCGACAATGTGTATCAACGGTAAACCGAAATTTATCTCGATTATTCCAAGTAAGGATGAGTTGATTGAAGCAATTAAAGAAGAGATGAAATAGGAAAACCGGAGAAAAGATAAAAAAACGAAGAATGGAAAGAAATAAGCGGCAGAACCTTCGAAAAGAAGGTGGCCGCTTATTTTGTTCCAATAAAGAATAGGGTATAATAGGAAGAAAGGTGTAAAACGCTGTGATATCCACTTCCCGTTAGTTTCCATGTTTTGAGCGGGAAGCAGGACAGGTTTTGGAAAGAGAGCAAAAATCACAAGGGAGCAAATCCTTTTCTTCTGGAATATCCATAGGAACCAGACCGACAATGCCGGAGGTAGTCTTTGTGGGATTCATAAAAAGATTTGAAGTAAGGCTACATCCAATCTCCTCAGGTTTTAGTAGTTCAAATAAAGGCCTTTGATTGATAAGTTCAAATTGATGCTGACCTGGATTCCAGCTATGGGTGCGTCGCAGTCCACTATCTGAAAGAAGTGCAGTAATCTGCTCTTTTAACCAGGCTTCCCCGGCTTCCACATAGACAGTTCCCCAGATATCTGAGAAATAAGAATCCATAATATCAGTAAGCTGGGCCGAAAGCTCCTGAGAACCGGCAAGGGTTACTACATAACAGACAACCTGACTGGCATCTGCTAAGATGCGGGGTGCCATCTTTCCGGTAAAGATTTGTCCATTTTCTAACAGGATTTTATCCGGGCTTTTTTCTAAAATATCATAACACTGAAAAACCATGAATAGTTTCAGGTTTTCTATGAGAAGGTCACGAATTTTTGTGACGGTATCACCGTAAATTTCAGGGACATCATCCGGGTCGATTCCTGTGTGTTTGATCATGTAACGTGTGGTGTCAGGACATTGGTCTAAGGGCAATTCCTTTATGAGTCGTTCTTTTGTCATGGTAAGGTACTCCTTTTGAAAGATTTATATACTTTAATGTAGCAGAGTGTAAATATAAAGTCAATATAGGAAAGAAAAAGTTTTAAGGAGGATACAAAATGAAAATATTATTTCAGCCTGATAACAAAAAATGTGAAATAAATGAGGAGGAAAACTTATTAAAAGCAGCTGAAAAAGCCGGCGTTTTAATTGACGGAAGCTGCGGCGGTGCCGGTCTTTGCGGAAAATGTAAGGTAAGGATTGTTTCCGGTTTTGCAAATGATCTTACAGACGAAGAAGAGAGAATTCTTTCAGATCAGGAGAAAAAGGAAGGCTACCGCCTTGCCTGTAAAACCTATGCAAAAGAAGATATGGTACTAGAACTTCCCGGTATCCATAAAGGTTCCGGGCGAAAGAAAAATATGACTGTCCTGCCGGAGGGCTTTCGTCCGAATTCCCTCATTGTCAAAGTCCATGAGAAAGTAAAAAAACCGTCTATGAAGGATCAGAGAAGTGACTATGACCGAATCAAAGATACTTTTGGAAAAGAAGAGATGAAAATAGACCGAAAGCTCCTTATGAAAATCCATGAAGTGCTGGATGAAAAAAGAGGCGATGTAACCGCTGTTTTTTCCGGTGACGTTCTGATTGGATTGGAAGCAGGAGATACATCTGATCTGTGTTACGGAATGGCTTTTGATATTGGGACAACGACAGTTGTGGCCATGCTTTGGGATTTAAAAAATGGAGAACTGATGGATGTGACAGCCAGAACCAATCCCCAGAGTATCTACGGTGCAGACGTTATTTCAAGAATTCAGTATTGCAATGAGGGCGCAGATCATCTTTCCCATATGCAAAAGAAAATATTGGATTGTTTTCAGGACATGATCGATGAGCTGACCGGCAAAAACCAAATCAATCCGGAAAATATCTATGACCTTACCGCAGTGGGGAATACGACTATGAGCCATTTGTTTTTAGGGGTTCATCCCAAATCTCTTGCGAGAACCCCCTTTGCCCCTGTCTTTTGTAAGTCTGTAGATACGCCGGCGGTCGAATTGGGACTGAAGGTAAATGCCGGGGCAAATCTTTGTTTTCTCCCGAATATAGCAGGACATGTGGGAGCGGATATCTCCGCAGTTCTTTTGGCGACTGGATTAAAACAAAAGGAAGGTGCTCACATCGCAATCGATATCGGCACAAACGGGGAAATTCTTCTCGCAGATCATGGAAGAATTCTGGCTTGTTCCACCGCTGCCGGTCCTGCATTTGAAGGTGCTGCCATTGAGATGGGAATGCGTGCAGCGGACGGGGCAATTGAAAAAGTAAAGATTGAAGAGAGCGAGGTAAAGCTTCAGACAATCGAAGGAAAAGAACCGATAGGAATCTGTGGTTCCGGATTAATTGATGCAGTGGCAGCTCTATTAAAAGCAGGGATTGTAGAAAAAAGCGGTCGCATGCGGACGAAGGAAGCGGCATTAGAAGCCAATATCCCACCAGAGCTTGCAGAGCGGATTGTAGAAAATGAGGGAAAACTGGCGTTCATTCTTGCCTACAAAGAGGATGGGAAGCATATCTGGCTGACCCAGCAGGATATCCGGGAGGTACAGCTGGCAAAAGGTGCCATTTATGCCGGTATGAAGACAATGATGAAAATGATTGACCTTCAGGAAAAAGATTTGGACAGCATTATCTTAGCCGGTGCATTTGGCAATTATATTGATAAAGAAAGTGCCCTGACTATTGGTCTTTTGCCGGCAGTGAGTATGGAGCAGATTATTTCCGTTGGAAATGCAGCCGGAGTGGGTGCCTGTATGGCACTGCTTTCAAAAGAGGCAAGGCAGCAGGTGATTACAGAGGTAAAGACAGTGGAACATGTGGAATTATCTGTCAACATGGATTTTCAGGAAGAATATATGCTGGCGATGAATTTTTAAACTTTTGTGGATTACTGCAAAAAAGAAGAGCATAGAAAACGGTTTTTAAAGGACAAGTCTGGAAAAAATTAAAAAGTGTGATATGATAGTACAGAAGAATAAAAAAATAATATCCGAAAGAAAAAGGAGAGATAAATATGTATTCAGAGATGATGTATCAATATGGCAGCCAGAAGTCCGTAATCCGTGAGATTTTTGCCTATGGACAGCAGAAAGTAAGAGAATTAGGACCGGATGCAGTGTTCGATTTCAGCCTTGGAAATCCAAGCATTCCGTCACCTGAGTCTGTAACACAGGCCCTCTTAGAAATCTTACAGTCGGAAGACCCGATTAGGATTCATGGCTATACAGCCGCACAGGGCGATTTGTCAGTGAGAGAAACGCTGGCAGCCTCTGTGAACCGCCGTTTTGGAATGGATGTGGGACCGGATAATTTTTATATTACCTGTGGTGCAGCGGCTTCCCTTTGCTGTGCGATTCGTGCTCTTACCAATCCGGGAGATGAATGGCTAGTGTTTGCACCTTATTTCCCGGAATATAAGTGCTTTGTAGAGGCAGCAGCTGGAGTAGTAAAGGAAATTCCGCCGAGACTTCCGGATTTTCAGGCAGATCTTGAGGCTTTTGAAAAGGAAATTACAGACAAAACCAAGGCGGTCATTGTAAATTCCCCAAACAACCCATCCGGTGTTGTATATTCGGAGGAGACCATCCAGGCAATCACAGATATATTAAAGAAGAAGGAAGAGGAATATGGCCATCCGATTTTCCTTGTGGCAGATGAACCATATAGGGAAATTGTATATGGGGATGTTACGGTTCCTTATCTTCCAAAATATTATGATGACACCCTTGTATGCTATTCCTACAGCAAATCCTTGTCCCTTCCGGGAGAGCGAATCGGTTATATCCTTGTACCGGATCAAGTGACAGAGAGTAAAAAAATCTATAGCGCCGTCTGCGGTGCCGGAAGAGCACTTGGTTTTGTGTGTGCACCGAGTCTGTTCCAGAAAGTCATTGAAAAATGTGTAGATGAGGTCGGAGATATTGAGGCATACAAGGAAAACAGGGATCTTCTCTATGGAAGACTGACAGAATTGGGATATGAGTGTGTAAAACCAGACGGAGCATTTTATTTATTTGTAAAAACCTTAGAGTCGGATGCAAATGAGTTCTGTAAAAAAGCAAGAGAAAAATACAATCTGCTTTTAGTTCCAAGCGATTCCTTTGGTTGTACCGGATATATGCGGGTGTCCTACTGCGTATCCAATGAGATGATAAAAAGAGCCCTTCCTTACTTCGAAAAGTTAAAGAAGGACTATGAGGCTTGAGCATTTTTCTAATTCTTTAAATAGGCTGATGATTTAAAAGCATCATATTATAATGTTTTAACGCTTTGATCTCTTCTCTTGTAATGATGAGATCTTGCAGACTCAATTCAGAGTCTTTTAAAGGTCTCGGGGTCAACAGAAATTTCAGGGTAAAGGGGGCGATTGGCTGGTAGGAAATGCCGGACATAAAGCCCCAAGTTGCCTCTGTCTGCTGAAAGTTAAAGGAATTGAGAATACAGATGCTCATCCGTTCCATCGGGTTGTTCTGGTTAACTAAAGTAAGATAGGTAACCAGATCAAAGGCATTCATCTCGCCCGTGTAGAAGAAATGACATTTTTCATATTCTTCATAGGAGGGGATGTCCATATAAAAGCTGGCTGTGAGCTGTTTTTGACCAGGAGTGTGGGAAAGGGAGATGAGAGATAATACAATCTCCTTCTTCCTGCCATCATAGTAGTATAGATATAAGGTGTCCTGTCCAAAAGGATTCTGGAAAACAGGAATCTCTGTCTCCTGTTGATAATGGTAGTCAATCAAACGGGTCACATCCACCTCAAGAGCCTGAGCGATATCCAGCATCGTCTCGATATCCAGGGCGATATTGCCATTTTCATATTTGGAAAGGGTGGATTTGCTCTTATGTATCATCTGGGACAGCTGTTCCAAAGACAGTCTTTTTTGTTTTCTATAAAATTTTATCTTATTACCTACATAGGTAGAGATACTCTCCATTTTTTATCCTCCACATTCTGCCAGAATTCTTGTAAAATGGAATCCGGCGGTGCTAAATTACTCTCATTATACAGTGGGAAAGGAAAGAATTCAAGAATGAGAATAAAGGAGGATGGAATTGTGTATTTATCAAAGTGAGAAACCTGTTCAACTTTCAAAAAGAATGTGATATAATAGTTTTATTATCAAAGTATTTTAAGATTGCAACAATAGAGAGGAACAGGGAATCGTACATGGATGAGAGAAAAGATGTTGATGCCATGCTGGTACAGTTGTTTGGAGATATGATGGAATGGGAAGAAAAGTCATTGATCACAGAAGAGTTTCGGGATATCACCAATAATGATATGCATATCATTGATGTGATTGGAATCGAGAAAGCAAAGAATATGTCCACAATTGCCAGACAGTTAAAGGTAACAACAGGTACCCTGACAATTGCGGTAAATAACCTGCTAAAAAAAGGTTATGTTGAGCGGACGAGAGGACAAAGGGATAAAAGAGTTGTCTTCATTTCTCTGTCAGAGAAAGGAAAACGTGCATACCGCCGCCATGAACATTTTCACTATCAGATGGTAGATCAGATGTTAAAATGTTTAAATGAGGAAGAGACGAATGCGCTGATAAAAGGGCTTCGTGCACTGTGCAGCTTTATGAATGATAAGGTTACGGAGGAAGATTATGAACGATAAGACGATAACATTGCTTAACAGACTGTTAAGCTACCTTGTAATACCAGGTGCAATCTTGTATTTCTTTTTGATGGATATGCAGATTGTCGGAAAGCACTATTGGCTGATTGGCCTAGCGGCAGCGATGTTTGTGGCCAATATTGTTTTAAATGCTATTTACCGGACAAAATATAATCCAGACTATCACTATGATGTCAGCCGGACTTACACAAAAGTATTGACCGGGTTTGTAATCGTGGAGCTGCTTGTCAGTTCTGGGTTGTTCGAGTAGAAGATAAAGAGGATTTCGAAAAGGGTATTCTATGCGCAAGCTGGAATACCTTTTTTTATTCAAGTAGATGCTCAAGACTTGATAAGGTTAAAAGTTTTTTAAAACTTAAAAATGCTTGATTTTCTCCAGAAAAACGATTATTATACGATATAGAGGTGAAAATATGATAAAAACAACAGCGATGATTTTAAATGAGTTATCTCAATATGCAAGTCCTGCCGATAAATTATCAAGACTAAAAAAAGCAGGAGAGTATAATCCGATTATCAAGGGTTTATATGAAACGGAAGATGCTACACCAGGTTATTTACTCGCAGAAAGTATATATGGTCCCTCGTATTTGTCCTTTGAGTTTGCTTTGGCTTATTATGGATTAATTCCAGAGGCTGTATATGTTTTTACTTCAGCAACATTTGAGAAGAAAAAGAGAAAAGAATATAAAACATCGTTCGGAACATTTCTATATAGAGATGTTCCAGCGAAAGTCTATCCCTACGGAGTAAGAATTGTGAAAGAAGGCAGTTACTGCTATAAAATTGCAACAGCAGAAAAGGCACTTTGTGATCAACTTTATAAAATGGAAACAGTTGCAAATTATAAAGAACTACAGGAACTTTTGTTTGATGATTTGAGAATAGAAGAACAGCAATTGCGGCTGTTGAATATCGATGATATTACTTTTCTTTCTGGACGATATGGAAACAGGAATGTTAGAAGATTAAATGGATTATTACGGAGGATGTTGTAAGAATGAATACTATGGTGGAACAGATGCTTAATCTACATGATACAAAGACTATGTATGATCAAAAAAATGCATTGAAAGAAGTAATGCAGGAAATAGTTTTGTGTGGACTAAGCCGGAGTGGTTTTTTTCAACATGCTGCATTTTATGGTGGAACTGCACTTCGAATTTTTTATGGACTGGATCGATTTTCGGAAGATTTGGACTTTTCATTAATGAAAACAGAGACAGATTTCGATATAGAAAAATTTTTCCCTGTCTTAGAAAAAGAAGTAAGGTCATATGGATTAAATGTTATAATTGAAAAGAGAGAAAAAAATAAAGAATCTAATATCCAATCTGCATTTTTAAAGGGAAATACAAAAGAACATTTATTGACATTTTTTGAGGAAAGGAAAGAGTTTAACAGTATTCCTAAAAATGAGGTGATTAAAATCAAATTTGAAATCGACATAGACCCACCGAAATATGCGTCATTTGAGAGAAAATATAGATTGCAGCCAGTTCCCTATGAGGTAAATCTATATGATGAACCATCTTTATTTGCAGGAAAACTTC
>JAUNBT010000008.1:38333-45455 GCA_030526985.1 Lachnospiraceae bacterium
TCAGTCTTAAAAGCACGTGGTATACTTGAAAAAACATATTTATTTTCAGGAAAACTTCATGCAGTAATAGGACGGTCCTGGAAAAATCGTGTAAAAGGAAGAGATTTATATGATTATATATTTTATCTTTCAAAAGGGACGAAAGTAAATCTTAGGCATTTACGGGAGAGACTTATTCAATCTGGGCATATCGAAACAGAGCAAGATTTTTTTCTGGATGATATGAAACATATGTTACATGATCGATTTGAACAGATTGATTTTCAGCAGGCAAAAGAAGATGTCGCACCATTTGTTCGTGACAGCCTTGCGTTGAATCTTTGGAATAAGGATTTTTTTCAACAGATTACGGAAAATATACAAGCAATATAAAAATAAAAGAAACCAGAACCTTGATACTATATGAATAATAATAAAGTATCGAGTCTGGTTTCTTTCTATTTGAAATAATTTTATTTATTCAAACTAATTTCGTGCTCAGACTAGCTCAATTCAGCCACAAGTTTCTTTAATGCTTCTACTGCTTCGTCTGGTAATTTGTCGTAGCCGCCTTTTGCGGTTGCAAATTCTTCTACTTCGTTGACACGGTCCTGCATACGAGCTTTTAATTGTGTCTTGTATTCTGCATCGTTGAGGTCAGGAACAAATCCTTCCCAATCCATAATCTCGATATCAGAGAATGGTCCCCAAGGTTTGAATTCTGCTTTCTTTTCTACAATTGCTTCTAAGATTCCAAGAGTATCTGCAGGTTTTACCTTCTTGCCCATGAAATCACCTGTGTTAACAATGTAGCAGTCTACATTCTTCTCTTCTACTAACTTTTTGAATTTCTCATAGTCGTTAGCTAAAGGATAGGTTCTAAATGGGTTAGCGTAAGGTACTACTACTAACTTGTTCGGGTCTACGCCAGGAGCAAGACGCTCTGCGGAAGAACGTTTTGTAGCAAGTGTCGCACCCATAACGGAAGCAAGTGCAGAACCTTTTAATTTTACTACCGGTGGAATGGTAGGGTCTTTCATAATCCAGATGATGGAGTTTACAGGAGATTCAATCTTATCTACACGGTTTGGTGACCATAATTTGGATTTGATTGCACGACCGTTACCGTTTCTGATATCTTCTGTTACAATCTGAATCTTACCTTCTTCATCTAATGTTGCAGAGTTATTCATAGAAGTGAGAAGGTACTTGTTGTCTTCGCATCCGGTTGGATAATCTGCTGTTTTGTCGAAATAAGTAGGCTCTAATGCGATGGAAGAACAGGTATCTGTGTTGATGATAAATGCATCATCATGAAGAACTGTGATATCGTATTTTCCGCCGTGTTTTGCATGGGTCAAAGTAGATTTTCCTGATCCGGATAAACCGAATACGGAAGCAACATACTTAGAACCGTCTGCTAATGTATATTCTTTCTGTCCGCCATGGCAGGATGCATATCCGTTACGGTTTGCAATTGCCCAAGCCATAGTCAGTGTACCTTTCTTATGTTCTCCAAAGTATCTCATACCAAGGATGCAGGCACAGTTCGTCTCTGTATTAAAATAGCATAAAGTCTTCTTAGCTGGGTCGCTTAAACAGTCAAAGCTTACGCCAGGATGTTCAACAGGTACCCACTGAGGATCGGAGAAAATGTAGATATCAGCTTCGTTGCCATCGCCAACAGGGATAGATTCTTTGTACATCTTTACATAATCTTCGGACATGTATTGGAAGTTCAACATCCAGGAGTACATGATGTTCTCTTCACCTTCTGGAATTAACAGATGAGCCTTTACCATGAATTCAGGATCCAGTCCTACATATACTTCTGCATGGTACATCTTCTTCCAGCGAGCTTCATAAACTGCATCCATAGCAACTTTATCTAATGCTTCGCAGTCTACGCCCGGTTCTCCTGCAATACGACGTGCAGCTGCATAACGTCCGGTAATTGCTCCGTCATTGAACAGCAGTACTTTGGCATCCTTGTCAAGGCCAAATTCTTCGCCGCGGTAAACAGGCATATCAGTTACAATAGTTCCTGGAGAGTTCTTTGCCAGTTCGTAAGCCTGCTTTAAAGTATTCACTTTTACAACATTGTTGCCGTAAAATGCAGCTTCGATGATAGAACGGGTTTTGGAAAATCCAACCTTGCCGGCGCCGATTTCTTCGTGTTTGTAATACGCTTTTGTTGCCATAAATTGTCCTCCTAAGATATTAATGTGTATATTTGCAATTGTCAACGATTTAACACTCAAAATAAAGACATTAAAAAGTTAACCAAGTTAATTATAGATTCATTATTTGCAAATGTCAATAGAAACATGATAATTTCTTGTGAAAATTTGATGCAAATAGAAACATTTTTGTCTTTTTTCTAGAAGTTATAAACAAAAAAAGTCTATTTTTTAACAGATGATACCCATTTGTCAATTTTCTCTTCCAATTGAGAATAGTAGCAGGGCCCTGTTTCTAAAATTACTGTGTGAAATTCTTTGGCAGTAAAATCATCTCCTAACTCTTTTTCGGCGGTATTTTTAAGAGAAAGAATCTCTAAATATCCAATATAATATTGAAGATACGCACCGGGTTCTTCAATTGCATATTCATAAAAAGACTGGGCACTGGTGCTGTCTAAGCCATACTTTTCTAAGACTTCTCCGACTTCCTCCATGCTGTATCCCTGCCCATTGACGTAAAGATCGATGAGGGAAGAAAGGCAGTAGCCGAATTCATCATTGCAGCGGGACAGTTCCACCAAGCTGTCGTGGTATTTATTGTCATATTTTCCGTAATCGGTAAAGCGGGTGCAGTCTATTTCGGCATAATAAGCCCATCCCTCTTTATATCCGGTCAGATTTAAAACGGAATAAATCGGATCTGGAGAGGTACTCAAAAAGTAATTATTTTGATATAAATGTCCCGGGTATCCTTCATGAGAGAGCGTGGTAAATAAGGAGACGGAGGAAGCATTTTTTTCATTATAATAGATTTTATTTTCGTTCTGGCTGTCTATCGGGGGAATCATATAATACGCAGCAGTTGTATTATCTTCTAATGCCTCTGGAATCGGGGAAATCTGATAGGTGACATCAGAGAGAGCGGGATAATCTTCAGAAATAGAAGATTTTAACCGTTCTATCATTTCCTCCGGTGTTTCAGTTGTCGTAATTGTATGAGAGGACATGATGTCGTAGATGTCCGGCTCTTTTGCATAAAGGGTTTGGACCCGGTTCATGATGGTGGTCATTCGTTTTTCTAGTGTCTTTGTAAGTTGAGAGACTGTGCGGTCTGATAAGGTCATGGACTGAATTAAGAGTTCATAATACTCTTCACCACCGTCATAATAACTGAGTCCCTGGGTTCTTCCGCCACTTCCTTTCAAGGCAAGAAGACCTTCTCTTAGTGCAGTGAAGGCAGGGAAAACAGTGTCGGACAGCAGCTGGGAGTTATTTTTCTTGTAGGTGTTTTTCTGGTCAGCGGACAAATCCGAAAGGGAATCGATTCTCTCATCAAAGGTTTCGATTAATAAATTGTTTTCTGTCTCTTCCAGGAAATGATCAATTCGGCTTATGGTATCATCAATCTCGAAATCTGACATGGAAAGTCCCGAAGATATTTTGTTTGTTTCCCACTCTAAGGCCTGTGTAAAATAGTCGGGAATCTGGGTCAGCATGGAAAGATAATCTTTCACATCATCCTCAGAATAAAAAGTATATTCTGATAAGGTGACGGGGAGTTGGGAAGAGACACCGTTGTTCGGACTTAGCAGGCAGACGAATTGGCTGTAGTTTCCAAGCGCAATTTGCTGCTCTAGATAGTGGGTTAAGGTTTCGTAGAGTTGTTGTTGGGTTTCAGTGAGGAGGGTGGAGTCAATGGATTGGAGGGTTTTCTGGGTTTCCTTAAGGTCTTTAATGCATTGAGTGTTGTATTCCTCAGTCAGTGGAGGGAAGGCGGTTTGAGGCTCTTCAATGCCGTAGGCAGAAGGGTCTGTTACGGTAAAATGGAGAGAGATCAAATCATTTTCAAAGGTTTTTTGAAATTCAGTCTGGGTGAATTGGGTAAAAAGAGACTGTTCGGTTTGGGCGGCTTCTGAGAGGGCAGCGGTGCTGGAGGTCTCAGAAGTATCGTTGGAGTTTTGACAGCCGGACAGGGGGATGGAAAAAGTCAATGTGAAAATGATGAAAAATAGCCATATCTTTTTGTTTCGATTATCGTTCATGGGGACTCCTTTCAAGGTCTGTATGATAAGGGATGGAATGCCCTTTGGGGTTTAAATCATTATATGAAAAAAATAAAAAATTATTTTGGCGTTATATTTTATTATATGAGGTGTTGGGTGAGTTGTAAAGAAAGGAGGGTTTACGAAATTGTGAAAAAAATGTGCATTTTCGAGATGGGAAAAATGAGATAAACTTGAAAAGTAACGACATTTGCAGTTACCTTGCCTATATTGATAGGATAAACAAGCGAAAATAAATAAGCCCGCCCTGTTCGCACCAGGATGGGGACGCTGCTTTTTTATTTCATTACGTAAAATTTACATAAATGATACAAAAGTATTTTATACATTAAAATAAATCTTTCGGAAAACTTACGATATCTTTGCAAAACGTGTTGGGATGTGGCTTTGGAGGGTGGGGGATGATATAATGTAGCTACAGTATTATATTGTTGATATTCTAGATTACACGCTGTGTGTGATGAGAATGTTGATGGTTTTGTAAGAAGGAGGAGATTAGATATGAAGAGATGGAAGATGAGTGTTTTGGTTATGCTTATGATGGTTTTGAGTTTGATGGGCATTGGGATGAAAGTGGAGGCAGCGGACGTGGCGGCTTCAGGAAGTTGTGGAGCGGATGGGGCTGATGTTAAGTGGAGTTATGAGAAGGGAAAACTTTCTTTGACAGGAAAGGGAAATATGGCTGAATTTCAGGGGGAGGTTCCCTGGGAGGATAAGAAAGAGTTTATTACTTCAGTTGATATTTCGGAAGGGATTTATGATATATCGGCCTCGGCATTTTATAAGTGTACGAATTTGACTTCGGTTAGTATTCCGGCTTCGGTTTATTCGATTGGATATCGGGCTTTTGGGGAGTGTGAGAAGCTGACATCGGTTGAATTGAAGGAAGGGAACTTGGATACGATTCGGGAAGATGCTTTTCGTGATTGTGGACTTACCCAAATACAGATTCCTTCTGGTGTAACGGATTTGGGAGACGGATTTGTGGCGGATTGTAAGAATCTTACAGGGATTTTTGTTTCGAGTGGAAATAGTAGTTTTGTAGAGGAAAATGGGATTTTGTATAATAAGGGGAAGACAGTTTTGGTGGCCTATCCTGGAGGCAAGACAGAAGATTCCTTTGTTGTGCCGTCTACAGTTAATACGGTGAGAGGAGATGCATTTTCCGGTTGTAAGTTGAAGAATTTGACTTTTCCAGATTCTGTTAAGAAGTTAGAAGGAGGAATGTGTGAAGGGTGTTTGGAGTTAGAGACTGTAGTGATGGGAAATTCGGTGGATTCTATAGGAATGTACGCATTTTCGGGATGTAGTAAGCTTAAGAATGTGACATTTTCTAAGAATTTGAAAGAGATAATGAGTGGGGCTTTTTTGAATTGTACGGCTCTTTCGGAGATTTCTTTACCGGATCAGTTGGAGTATATTAGAAAGGAAAGTTTTTATGGGACAGGAATTTCAAGTGTAGTGATTCCGGATTCTGTAAAACAGATTGAAAAAAATGCTTTTCCGGCTGCGACAGAGATAAAGACGAGCGATTCTCAACAAAAGAATGAGGATGGTTCCTATATAAAAAGTAATGGAGCGGTCATAGGAGCTGCACTGGATTATAAGAGATCTTTTGAGATGTTAGATGTTGTAAATGCAGAACGGAAAAAGAACGGTTTTGATGAGCTTGTTATGGATCAGGATTTGTTGACAGCGGCAATGCAGAGAGCGGCAGAAATTTCGATTGTTTATGGTTCGGAAAGGCCAAATGGGTTAAGTTGTCTTAGTGTTAGTGATAAGATGACGGCTGAAAATATTGCATATGGAAATAGCAGCGCCGGTAGTGTTATGTTAGAGTGGAAGCGGTCTACCTCTCCTCGTGAGGCAATGCTTTCTAAGGATGCAAAAATAGCTGGAGTAGGATGTGTAAAGATAGGAGGCATTTATTATTGGACGGCATGTTTTGGGAAAGACAAAACAGACAAAACGGCACAGTCTGCTTCTTATAAAAATGTTTCTAAAAATATGACAGTAAATATTGTAGAAAACAGCGATAATTTTACTTTGAAAGTAAATAGTCAGGATTCTACGATAGCAGCAGGACAGACGACAAAGGTTAATTTTTCCTTATATAATATCAATACAAAGCGGAGTGTTGCGGTGAAAAATGCGACGCTGAAAAGCAGTAATACAAAAAAGACATCCATTACCTCGGCTGGAACTTTGCAGGGAAAGGCGGCTGGAACAATAACGGTAACCGGCTATTTGAATACAAATAAGAATATCAAAGCGACAAAGAAAATAAAGATTGAAAAGAAGGATCAGAAAGTAACGAAAGTGAAAGTGTCCGGAGATTCCAAATACATTGCATATGGAAAGAAGATTACGTTGAAGGCGAAGGTAACTCCTTCCTATGCAGCGAATACGGCGGTGACTTGGAAGAGCAGTAATAAAAGATATGCATCTGTCTCTAAAAAGGGCGTTGTGACGACAAAGAAAGCCGGAAGAGGAAAGACAGTTCTGATTACAGCAACTGCAAAAGATGGAAGCGGGAAAAAGGGAACTTACAGAATTAAGATTATGAAAGGTGTAGTGAAAAAACTGAAAATTTCCGGTGCTTCCTCGGTGAAAGAAAGAGAAAAAATACAGCTGAAGGTTGGCATGTCTGCTTCAAAAGGTGCTTATAAGACGGTAAAATGGAGTGTGGATAATACGAAGTATGCTTCGATTTCTTCCAAAGGAAAACTGTATGCAAAATATGCAGGAAAAGGACAGACTGTAGTTGTTACGGTGGAGGCTTTGGATGGAAGTGGGGTGAAGGGGGAGAAGGAGATAGTGATTAAGTAGGGCATGAGGGGGGAGAGGGGGACGGTGTGGAGGAGAAACCCCCCACACCCCCCACAAAACCCCCCCCC
>JAUNBT010000135.1 GCA_030526985.1 Lachnospiraceae bacterium
AGTTCTTGAAACAAACGGAATCAAGAGCTGGGTCAGAGAAAAAGCGGTGGAACAGATTTTAGACTACCATTATGAAGAACAGGCAATGGAAGAATTAGGAGAGTGCCTTGATCAGATTAATTATAAGGTGATCAGTCCCAGTTATCGGAGAACGTTGATGAATTATTATATGGCGTGTAACCGGATGGAAGATGCTTACTTTGGTATTGAACTTTACGGCAGTGATTTAGTGGACACAGAACAGCTCTATCTGTTAACCTGTGTGGGACTTTATTTGCATAAAGGACAAAAAGATGAACTTCTTTTGATTATGGCACACAGAACTTTCATTAATGGGAAGTATAATGATGAAGTGCTTCATTATTTGGAAAAATATTTAGAAGGCAGGCTTTTTGATCTTTTAGTACTTTGGGAAGTATTAAAAAAGAAGAATTTAGATACGGTAGAATATGAGGAAAAGCTGATTGAACAGATGCTTTTTACCGGCGAGAGCGATGAGCGGATGCTGGATGTGCTTCTTTCTTATCTATCCAAAAAAGAAAATAATGCACTGATGGAAGCACTGATGGAGCTTTACTGCCAAAGCTGTTTTTTTAGTGGAAGAAAATTACCGGACAGCTTTTTTACGCTCTTAGACAGACAGGCTAAAACAGGAAATCCCCTTTCCGTTCCGGCTATGCTTTCCTATCTTCAGTGGAAAGCACAGACAGGATTTGAGCCGGTCGAAGAAGAAAGAATACGAATCAGAGGGTATTTAAAGCAGCTCTGTGCTAAAGGGATTGTTTTTACCTTTTATGAGGCTTTTGAAGAGATTTTTTCGCTTCCCCCTATTTTTGTGGAGTTGACATGGATTAGTTATTATGGAAAACCGGAGAGGAAAACGGAGGCGGAATTTATCATTCAGAACGATAAGAATTATATCCGGCAGCAGACAGTTGCTCTTGCTGAGGTCTATCCGGGATTTTACTTCGGAAGTATTTTCCTGTTTGATGAGGAAAAAGGGAAGGTGTATGTCAGCCAGGAAGAGGAAAATACGGTAGAGAAGATGGTGAGAATGGAGCAGTTTGATACCGGTATTTCATGGAGCAGAAAAGAAATCCTTAACAGGATGAAAGAGGAGAAGCTTCAGGCAGGTTTTATGGGAAAACACTACGATGAGACACTTCTTGAGCTGAAGGAACAGCTTTTTATGCTGCCTTAGAAGGTGGATTTTTGGCAGCTGTCCAGGAAAGGATAAGATACGAATGACAGATAATAAGTTGATTCTGGGCGTAGATATGGGTGAGGGCCTTTTGAAAATCAGCTGCTGTCTAAACAGCAGAGAGGAACTAAAAGAGGTCTGTATTGGTCTAAAAGACGAAGAGGAATCCTGGACCCAGAAGAGAATCATAGATGAAATCAAGGGATTTTTAAAAGAACAGCAGTTAGAAGAATACCCGGTGGAAAAAATTGTGTTCTCTCTTGAACAGACAGATCCAAAAGAGATAAAAAGAATTCGAAAAATGTTTTGGAATGCGGGATTTGCAGGCGAGGATATTTATGTGATCAGCCGGGAAAATGCATTTATTCATTATGTCATGCATCAGGAAGAATCGATTTATGACCACACGGTGCTTTTGTTTGTTTTTGATGGAGCAAAATTATCCGGTTATCGCTTGACACACTCCAAAAAGGAAACTCCAAAAAAAATCAGAGTGGAAAAAAGCGAGATTGGTTCCTTCTCCCTTTTGGGAGAGAACAGAGACTGGGGCAGAATGTTTGATGAACATTTTGCTTCGATTGCAAGACAGATTTTGTCAAAAGAAGTGGTTAGTGCAGTCTTTCTTACTGGAAAAGGATTTGAGGGAGGCTGGCTCAATCATTCCCTGAATGTTCTTTGCAGCGGGAGGCGGGCATTTATCGGACAGAATCTGTTTTCCGGCGGCGGATGCTATTATGCGATAGACAGAATAGAAAAGAAGAAAAAAGACTGTGTCTTTGCGGCTCCGGAGACGGTTTTGGTCGAGACAGGTATTGTGGACCAAAAAGACCGGTTTATTCCTATTGCGAGGGCGGGCAGTCCCTGGTATGAGACAAAAGGTGAAATCGAGATTATACTGGAGAGGGGAAATCGGGTCGATATCGTATTCTCGAATAAGGCACAAGGAGAAAAACAGGTGGAATCAGTGGAACTTACCGGATTTTCAAACCGGCCAAAAAAAACAATCCGAGTGCATATTTCAGTTCAATTTATCAGTAGTCAGGAAGGACTGATTTTGATTAGGGATGTTGGCTTTGGCCAGTTTTTCCCGGGTTCAAATCAGGTCTTTTTAAAGAAATTTAAATTACTCTAGGAGGAAGCCATGGGACGCATTATTGTAATAAATACAAAGAAAGCCCGCACCCCTTTCAAAATGAAGGAGAGCGGACACCTGCTCTATTCCTACGAAGAGTTGTGCTACTATATAAAAGCACGTATGCCGCTTTGGCTGATGGAGACGAATCGAATAGGTCTTACGGCCTGGATTCGGGACCGGGGTGTGGAGATAGAAGATATGGATACCCTTTCTCCGATAGATGCGGCAAAGATAATTTTATCGGCAGGAGAGTACTACAGCAAAGAAGAAACATCACAGATTGTTGCTGATTTTGAGCAGTATGAAAAAATCACAGAGGCAAAAAGGGAAAAAGAAAAGGGAGATTTCTTTCTTCTATACGGGCGGCTTAAGAATGCTGCATTGTCCTATGAAAAAGCGGTCTGCTCTTTAAATGGAGAGGAAGAAGAAAGCTTTTTAGCCTCGCTTTTTCACAACCGGGGCATTGTATGCTGTCATTTCTTTTATTGGGAGGCAGCAAAAGAAAATTTCAAGCGGGCTTACAGTATAAAAGAATCTCCGGAAACTGCCGCTGCCCTTGATTTTACAGAAAAAATGGAAAAAGAGGCCTGGGAGATAGGTGGAAACACGATGCTGGCAATTGAAATTGAGCGCAAAGAAAAGGAATTTCTGGATAAGGTACAATAATAATTGAAAAAAATAAAAAAATACAGTGACAGATAAGAAATTTAGGTATATTATAATTAACAGCGAGAAAAATGGAGGATGAAACATGGCAACAGAACTGTCAAAGACTTACAATCCGGCGGAGATTGAAGACCGCCTTTATGAAAAATGGTTAAATAAAAAGTATTTTAAGGCGCAGATGGATAGGAGTAAAAAACCCTTTACGATCGTAATGCCACCGCCGAATATTACCGGACAGCTGCATATGGGACATGCGTTAGATAATACCATGCAGGATATTTTAATCCGTTTTAAGAGAATGCAGGGCTATGATACTTTATGGCAGCCGGGTACAGACCATGCGGCAATTGCCACAGAGGTCAAGATTATTGATAAATTAAAAGAACAGGGAATTGATAAGGAAGACCTTGGAAGAGAAGGTTTCCTTGAGAAAGCCTGGGAGTGGAAAGAAGAGTACGGTGGAAGAATTATCAGCCAGTTAAAGAAGATGGGCTCTTCCTGTGACTGGGACAGAGAACGTTTTACCATGGATGAGGGCTGCTCGAAAGCCGTTGAGGAGGTTTTTATCCGTCTCTATGAGAAAGGTTATATATATAAAGGATCCAGAATCATTAACTGGTGTCCGGTATGTCAGACTTCGATTTCCGATGCAGAGGTAGAGCATGAAAATCAGGCAGGACATTTTTGGCATATTAAGTATCCAATTGTGGGAACCGATGATTTTATTGAGATTGCAACCACAAGACCGGAGACAATGCTGGGAGATACAGCGATTGCAGTTCACCCGGAGGATGATCGTTATAAAGATCTGGTAGGCAAGATGGTACTTTTACCGTTAGTGAATAAAGAGATTCCTATCGTTGCAGACGCTTATGTAGATAAAGAATTTGGAACAGGTGCCGTTAAGATTACACCGGCACATGACCCGAATGATTTTGAGGTTGGAAAGCGTCACAATCTGCCGGAGATCAATATTATGAACGATGATGCTACCATCAATGAAAACGGTGGCATTTATGCAGGAATGGATCGTTATGAGGCCCGTAAGAAGATTGTGAATGATTTAAAAGAACAGGGATACCTTGTAAAGATTGCAGACCATGAGCATAACGTTGGAATTCATGACCGCTGTCATACGACAATCGAGCCGATGATTAAGCAGCAGTGGTTTGTTAAGATGGAAGAGCTGGCAAAACCGGCGATTGAAGCTTTAAAGAGTGGAGATCTTAAGTTCGTTCCAGAACGTTTTGACAAGATTTATCTCCACTGGCTGGAAAATATCAGAGACTGGTGTATTTCCAGACAGCTCTGGTGGGGACACAGAATTCCGGCTTATTACTGTAAAGACTGCGGTGAGCTGGTGGTTTCTAAGACAAAGCCGGACAGCTGCCCAAAATGTGGCTGTAAAGAGATGGTGCAGGATGAGGATACTTTAGATACCTGGTTCTCCTCTGCATTATGGCCGTTTTCTACCCTTGGATGGCCAGATGCGACAGAAGAGTATGAACATTTTTATCCGACAGATGTTTTGGTGACAGGATATGATATCATTTTCTTCTGGGTAATCCGAATGGTATTTTCCGGGCTGGAATATACCGGTAAGGCTCCATTCCACACCGTTTTGATTCACGGTCTGGTAAGAGATTCCGAGGGCCGCAAGATGAGCAAATCTTTGGGAAATGGAATCGATCCGCTTGAGGTTATCGATAAATATGGTGCGGATGCCCTTCGATTTACCCTGGTAACAGGAAATGCACCGGGAAATGATATGCGTTTCTACTGGGAGAGAGTAGAGGCAAGCCGGAATTTTGCCAATAAAGTATGGAATGCTTCCCGCTTTATGATGATGAACTTTGAAAAGGCTGATTTAAGCGGTGTGACATTAGATGATTTGACAGATGCAGACAAATGGATTCTAGGAAAAGTGAATAAGCTGACACAGGATGTAACAGATAATATGGAAAAATACGAATTGGGAATTGCCGTTTCCAAGTTGTATGATTTTATCTGGGAAGAGTTCTGCGACTGGTACATCGAGATGGTAAAACCTCGTCTTTATAATGATGAAGATGAGACAAAAGCAGCGGCTCTCTGGACACTTAAGACGGTCCTTACAGCTGCACTGAAACTGCTTCATCCATATATGCCGTTTATCACAGAAGAAATCTTTTGTAACATGCAGTCAGAAGAAGAATCTATCATGATTTCCTCCTGGCCTGTTTATAAAAAAGAGTGGGAATTTGAAAAAGAAGAAGCGGCGATTGAAACAATCAAAGAGGCAGTAAGAGCAATCCGTAATGTACGTGCCTCCATGAACGTACCGCCAAGCAAAAAGGCCACAGTCTATGTTGTTTCAGAAGAGGAACAGATTCGAGATATCTTTGAAGAAGGAAAGGTCTTTTTTGCAACGCTGGCAAAAGCAAGCGAGGTACTGATTCAGGAAGACAAAGCAGGAATTGGTGAGGATGCAGTTTCTGCCCTGATTCCAAAGGCGAATATTTATATTCCATTTGCAGAGCTTGTTGATGTGGAGAAAGAACTTGCCCGTCTTACAGAGGAGGAAAAGAAACTTTCCGGAGAAATCAAGAGAGCAAAAGGAATGCTGGCAAACGAAAAATTCGTAAGCAAAGCACCGGAGGCAAAGGTGGCCGAGGAAAGAGCAAAATTAGAAAAATATACACAGATGCTTACACAGACCAAAGAACGTCTGGCACAGCTTCAAAAATAAAGGGGAGAGGGCTTTTGGCTGAGAGAATACAGACAAAGGCCCTCTTTGCCGGAAGAAGGAGGGATTGTATGGCAGAGGAGACTTATGAACAAATAGTAAAAGAGATTCTTTCGGCTCCCAGATTCAAAGAAGTTCCCAGCGTGGTCAATATGAACCGCTATCTAAAATGGCTTGGCCATCCGGAGAAGGATTTTTGGATTATTCATGTGGCAGGTACCAATGGAAAGGGATCTACCTGTGCCTTCTTAGAATCTATCCTTCGGATGATGGGATATAAAACCGGACTTTTTACCTCGCCCCATCTGGTTTCTATTCGGGAAAGGATTCAGATTGACAGAGAAAATACGGACCGGGATGCCTTGATTCGCGCTTACCAAAAGATTGGAAAGGTTAGAAAGGAAAGCGGATACGGACCACTTACTTTTTTTGAGCAGATTCTAGTGATTGCACTGCTTATTTTTCAGGAAAAGAAGGTAGATTATGCAGTGATTGAGGCTGGAATGGGAGGAAGGAGCGATGCGACAAATGCGCTGACCCCGGTTCTTAGTATTGTTACAGCTGTGGGAATGGATCACATGGAATACTTAGGAGAGACATTAGAAGAGATTGCAGGGGAGAAAGCCGGTATTATGAAAGAGGGGGTTCCCTGTATTTTAGTGGATCATCAAAAAGAGGTAACTTCGGTTTTTTTGTCGGAAGCAGAAAAAAAAGCAGTGAATTTGTGCCTTTTACCAAAAGACTGCTTTAAAATCTTAAAAAATAATGGAAAAGTCATTGATTTTTCAGTTGAGAATAGGTATTATAGGAATAGCACTTTGACTGTTCAAAGTCGTGGCCTTTATCAGGCAGAGAACGGAGCTGTGGCAGCGACTGCCGCGAAGATTTTATTTCCGGAGATTTCGGATTCCATCATTCGTAAAGCACTGTTTCAGGCTTTTTGGCCGGGACGAATGGAAGAAGTGGCAGAGGGAGTTGTTTTAGATGGTGCCCATAACGAACCATCGATTCAGGCGTTTATGGAGTCGGTTCGTGGGGATTCTAAGACGGGAAAGAATCGGATTCTAGTTTTTGCAGTTGCCGCAGACAAGGATTATCAGGCGATGGCAGAAGAGCTTTTATCCCAGCAGGATTTTCGTACTGTGATTTTGACAACAATCCCTTATGAGAGGATAGAAGATCCGGCGAAGCTTAGGCCGGTTTTTGAGATATATGAGACAGCATCCGTTTATACGGAGGCTTCCATGGAGAAAGCCTGTGAGATGGCATTTTCCATGAAAGAGAAGGAAGACATCGTTTATTTTGCAGGCTCCCTTTATTTTATTGGCAGTCTGGAACAGTATTTGAAAGGTGATGAGAATGATGATAGATTTTAATGAAGAATTGAAGAATTTTAAACCCTGTCTTAACGTGGAACAGGCAGAAGAGGCTATTTACAGTAATGATTTAAAAGATTTTACCGACATCGTGAAGGAAACAGTAAAAGACGTAATGGCCAATCAGCCAAAAGAAAAATAAGGTGGGATTAAGATGAATTGCAGCAAATGTAACAGTCCGCTCGGGGCAGGACAGTATTGTTCGACCTGCGGTTTAAAACATGAATATATTTTAAAGGCCTGCAATACTGCAGACTATTACTATAATCAGGGTCTTTCAAAGGCTCAGATCAGGGACCTTTTTGGGGCGAGAGAAGATTTATTAAAATCGCTTCATTTTAACAAGTATCATATTGATGCGAGAAATCTACTGGGACTGATTTATTTTGAGACTGGAGAAGCAGTTGAGGCCATGAAACACTGGGTGATCAGCATTAATTTTGAACCGGAGAATAATCCGGCCCAGCGTTATCTGAATGAGATTCAGGCAGATAATTATATTGAGACAATCCGGCAGGTTGTAAAAAAATACAATCTGGCACTCCAATATGCCGGACAGGGCAGTGAGGATCTGGCACTGATTCAGGTGAAGAAAGTATTAAGTATGACCCCGAATTTTATCAACGCCAGTCTTTTGTTAGCACTTCTTGATATGCATGCCGGGCGGAGCGAGGAGGCTTTAGAGACATTAGAAGGTGTCTTAAAGATTGACCGTTTCCATCCACAGGCAGTCCGTTATTATCAGGATCTGACTGGGGAGATACCGCTTGCAGTCTCAGGAAATAGTGAAGTAACCGTGGCGAAGCCAGAAGAAAAGAAAGTAAAGATGCCGGATCTTAGCCGGTATATGGATACATCGAAGGGTAATTCCCACATGGTCCTTTCTGTAGTGATTGGTATTGTGATTGGTGTCGTAGTTATGTGGGTGCTGATTATGCCGAACCAGAGATTCAATGTAAGCTCTGATTATAAAGCATTGCAGACAGAATATAATGATACAGTGGCAGCAAAAGATGCCACAATCTCTCAGTTAGAGGAAGAGAAAGCCAGTTTAGAAGAAGAGAATAAGACTCTGACAGACAGACTGGAAGTATACGCAGGAACCGATGGCGAAGATGGTATGTATGATGCCATTTTAAAAGCATCTTCCCTTTATGCCTCCGGAGATACAGTTGAGGCAGCGAAAGCCTTGTTAGACGTTGATGAGGATCGGTTAGAATCAGATACCGCAAAGGAGATCTATTCCACTTTGAAGGATAACACCTTTGTCTCTGCGTCAAACAGCCTTTATACAGAGGGAAAATCCACTTATGATAATTATCGCTATGATGATGCCAGAAAGCTTTTAAAGGATGCTTATAAGCTGAATAAAGACAATTCCAATGCATTATATTTCCTCGGAAGATGTTATCAGCGGTTAGGTAACAACGATAAGGCAAAAGAAACCTATGAGAAAGTAATCAGTAAATTCCCAGGTACCACAAGAGCCAGTGATGCAACAAAGAAATTGGCTGAGATGGGATATACGGTAGAAACCACAGAAGAAAGTACAGAAGAATAAGA
>JAUNBT010000136.1 GCA_030526985.1 Lachnospiraceae bacterium
TAGGCACTCTTCTCTTCCATTCCTCATACGTACAAAACAAAGAGAATTAAAATGGCAAGCACTGCTCCCATCCACACATTATTCAATACGGAATCAATAATCAGGTTAATGTAGACACCCTGATCCATCAGATTTGTAAAATGAACTCCTTTTGTCGTCTGTGAAATTTCATCAAATTTATCCTGTACACGCTCAGACACATCCGCTGTCGCATAGTTATTCTGTTTTTCTACCGTCAACATGACACCGTTATTGCCATTTATCTTTGTATAAATCTCATCACTGTTATCAATGACCGCTACATCGGCCACGTCTCCTAAGGTAATAGGATCTAATCCGTCAAGGCCCATATCCATGATAACTAAATCTTCTACATTGTCCGTATCTTCTATTTTATCTCCGATACGCACCAGATAATCGGTTCCATCTTCAGTGATATATCCTGCCGGCATGGAAAAATTCTGTGCCGTCAAAATCCCAGTAATCATATCAGCCGTTATTTTTCCCTCTAAAGAAGCCTGTTCCAAAGCACTTTCCTTGGCCTCCTCTAACTGTTGTTCACTGGCATTTAACTGTGCCTCTCCGGAAGCCATCTCGGCTGTCGCACTGTTAATTCCCTGCTGGGCTGCACTTTTTTGAGAATCCATCTTTGTCATCTGGTCATCTAAAGTGCTCTCTGCTGCCTCAATCTGCTTTAATCCGGCTTTGATTTGTTTCTTTCCCGCATTGGCTTTTGTCAGCTGGGTATTTAAATCCTTTAATGTGGCATTTATCTCGGAAAGACTGGATTCCAAAGAAGAAATCGAGGAACCAAGATTTTCTCCCGAGATATCCTGCGCTTTTAAACCGGTGTCTATGGCATCGATTCCTGCTTCCACCGATTTTAAAGATTCATTGAGCGGTGAAAGTGCTGCCTCTTTTTCTTCTGCAGAAAGTGCATCGTTGTCATTGATCTCTTTGATTTGTTTTTCCAATTCTGATTTGGATGAGGTAAGCTTATCTCTGTTTTCTTTTACACTTTTTAGGTTTTTAATTGACGATTCTAAGGTAGACTTTTGGGTCTTTAATTGAGAAATCGTACTTTTTAACTGTGTAATCTGTGCCTCTAAGGTTGTCAAAGACTGATTCAGCTCTGACTTTTTCGTTGCCACATCAATTTTTCCGTTAATTAAGGCATTATTCGCTTTTGCAAGCGTATCATTTAACTTACTGCTCTGGCTTTGTAATTGGCTCTTTCCAGACTCTAACTCACTTTGTGCATCATTTATCTTATCCTCTGCCTCTTCAAAAGAAGCCTTTGTCGCCTTTTTAATCTTCTTATTTACTTTATCAATCTTGTCCTGATTAATGACCACATTAACACTTTCTTCTAAAAGACCGCTGACAGAGACAGAACCAACTCCCTCTACCGCTTCGATTGCTGGACTGATCTCATCTTCCACTAAAGCAGAGATTTCACCAAGGTCCATATCCTCGCCATCTACTGCAGCCACTAAGACCGGCATCATATCCGGATTCAGTTTCATAATGATAGGATTTCCTACTGAATCTGAAAAATATCCTGTAATCATATCTAGGGACTCCCGGATATCAATCATGGCAGAATCCATATTGGTGTCCGCACCAAATTCCAAAATAACAAGAGACATATTCTCCTGAGATACAGAAGAAACGTTCTCTATATTACTGATTGTCGCCATTGACTGCTCAATCGGCTTTGTCACTGTCGTCTCCACTGCTTCCGGGCTGGCTCCACCGTATGTAGTCATTACAATTGCGTAGGGTAAGTCCATGCTCGGCAGAAGATCCGGGGTCATTTTTGTAAAAGAAACAACGCCCAGGATTAAAACCAGCACAACGGCGACTAGCACCGTATAGGGTTTTCTCACACTAAACTTGGGTATCATCTAAGTTCCTCCTTGATTTGTTTTTCCATTTCTTTGACTTTTACTCCATCTAAAGTTATAATATACATGTGTTGTTTTTGCAACCAACTGATTTTAGAAAATGGCTATTAAATAAACACATTTCAAAGAAGTGTTGACTTTTTCAGTCCGGAGGCACAATATGAATAAGAAAGAAAACCGAAGAGTAAAGATGACTCGCCAGCTCCTCTCAGAGAGCTTATTAGAGCTTTTACAGACGGAAGATATCCACAAGATTTCCATCCGTGCTCTCTGCGAAAAAGCAGATGTAAACCGCTCCACCTTTTACAAATATTACGGCTCTCAATATGATCTTTTGGAAGAAATGGAAGATACCCTTATCTCTGAAATCGGCACGATTCTAGATTCTAGTAAGAAGGATCTGCCATTTAAAGAAAAGATGACCATCATTCTACACTTTGCAAAAGACCATGCCCACCTTGTCCGAATTATGCTGAATGGGAATGTGGATCCTGATTTTCCTAACCGGCTTTTTTCTCTTCCGGCTATTGATAAAAGAATGAATAAGGAGACTCTTTTTCCTGCCTCTGCAGAAGGAATCTATCTGCAGGACTTCTTATTTTACGGGGGATATCAGATTTTTCGCCGTTGGATTAATTCTGATTTTCAGGAATCCCCGGAACAAATGGCGGAAATTATTTCCAATATATTTCATCGCTTCGAATGTTAATTATTGCTCATTTCGTCAAATATAATTCATTTTTCATTTTAAAACCTATGCATTTTTTACAAATATTATTTTTTTTCATCCTATATCTTGTCAAAGTAAGAAAAAAGAGATATAATAATTTCAACGCGAAGGAGTGTTTGTACCAATGGTGCAACACTCCTTTTTTGTTGTTTAAGATCTATTTTAAATCATGATTTTTTTACAAAATGCATTTTTGTAACTTGCCCTAATGGACGTTTTCGTCCTGCATAAGCAGCTATATCAACAAGAATGGAACTGTTCAAAGTCAAACTCGGGACAGTTACCAAAAAATTATTAGATTGGAAGTGTGTTAAAATGGATAGAATAGACAAAAAAATTCTTTCTTTACTGCAGCAGAATGCCCGTTACCCCTTAAAACACCTGGCATCCAAGGTATTTCTCTCCTCACCTGCCGTCTCAACCCGAATTGAGAGAATGGAAAAATCCGGAATCATCACTGGATACCACGCCAACGTAGACCCGGTTCAGTTGGGCTATCATATCACTGCATTCATCAATATGGCATTAGATCCAAAGGAAAAGGAGAACTTCTATCCTTTCGTTGAGGATTGCCCGAATGTCTTAGAATGTAATTGTGTAACTGGTCAGTATTCTATGCTGATTAAGGTAGCTTTCCCAAGTACGATGGAGTTAGATACCTTTATTGGACATCTCCAAAAATTCGGCAACACCAAGACACAGATTGTATTCTCCACTGCTGTAAAACCACGGGGAATTCGAATTGATACAGAGGAAGAATACTTGTTGCAGGACGGATCCCTGTGAAAGCAAAAAGGGAAATAAAATCCGCCTGACTTTGAACAGTCACCTTAATTTTATGCTAAAACCTATCTCATAATACATAATGCAATAATTCATAGGAAAAGATGCTGGAGGAAACCATGAATACGGCTTTCTCCTGCATCTTTTTACGAATCTTCCGAATCACAGGCATTTCTAACCAAGCAATTCTATATCAATAACGTCCCCTTTTTTATAATTGGTTTCCTTCGGGCAATAAAAGCAACCATTGGAGGCATATTGTGCTTTCGCACGGGTCATCCCCCATGTATCTACGGGAGCTGCATAATAGATGTCTCCCTCTTTTTCGACTTTTAATGGAATGATAAAATCAATCCAGTTTCCTTCGATTCTATCAGTCAAAACAGCACGCACTGTTTCCGGCCTGGGCAGAGGCTGTCCCATCAATTTTGCCATCGCTGCTTTCACATAATACCTAGATGCCAGTTTTGTTCCTCCTGGAGGGCCAGGAAGACCTATCACAGGAACATTCTCTACCATGGACAGGCTACAGTGTTTTCCAGGTCCATGACCTAACTCCTGTACGATTACAGAACCGATTTCTCTTAATACTTCCATTGTATAATCGCAGGTACCCTTGGAAGAACCGGCACAAATCAGGACGAGATCAGAACTTTTTACTGCCTGTAAAAGCATTTTTTTCAAAACATCCTTCTGATCGGGTAAAATCGGATAACGAATTGGATTACCTCCCCACTGACGGATCGAGGCTGCTACCATGTAACTATTGGATTCTGCATTTTTACCAGGTGGAATTATTGCACCAACCGGCACCAGTTCATCCCCCGTCGGCAAAAAAGAAACAATCGGTTTTTTTATCACCTTAAGATTCATAATTCCGGCCGCTGCCAAGATTCCGATTTTTTCCGGGGTAATGCATTCCCCTTCTTTTACAAGGATTTCTCCTCGTCTCATCTGGCCTCCGATTTTCCCTACATTTTCACCGGCATTTTCCGGTTTTAACAAAACCGTAAGTTTTCCTTCTGAGTCAAATTCTACATCTTCTATTGCAATTACCGTATCATATTCTTCTTTTATGGCGACCCCTGTATTGCTGAATGAATACTCAATATCTTCTTTCCAGGATGATGTATCTACTGTGTCAGAAATAAAATCAGAAAAACGAACTGAAATACCGTCAAACATACTGACCGGACGATTGGGCAGATCATACTCCGCACAGATTTCTTCTCCTGAAAGTCGAAACAGTGCATCCTCTAACATAACCCTTTCTGTCTTTTGTAACGGTTTGATATTCTGGTCTATGATTTCTAACATCTCATCTCTTGTCGGTTCAAATTCCGGCTCAATGTACATCCCTGTCTCCTCCTCTTTTTATCCGGATTACAGACCTCTCTGCATATTTTCCAAAAAAATGATATCCGGAACCGCCTTCTGCAATGATATCTAACAGTTCATCCGGTTTCGTCACCTGAATTCCTCCAAGCATGGTAACACCACGCTTAAAAAATGCATCTGGCAACATGCTGGCCGTCGGACCGGTAATCAAAATTTCTGCCCCTTCTTTTGCACAGGCTAAAATATCTGGGAGCGTATGATTTAATATGGTAACTCCGGTAATCACAAGAAGATCACCCTGGGGAACAATCTCTGCCATTCTTTCCGATGGCACAAAATGATTTAATTCTTCCCCTTTTAGCGTCCGTGCATCCTGTTCTAATACTTTAAAATCTCTATTCTCCCGAATCAGCCGTTTTAACATCGGTACTAAAGCACCTATCACAACGGTCTTTTCATACTTACTTACATCCAGCTCATCAAAGGCATCTGCTCCCCAGATGGTCTCATACTCTTTTGCCGGTTCTTCCCCCCAGATATACATACTGAGTGCATTCAGTGTGGCAATTCCAAGAGTTCTTTTTAAGGAATTATCAGAAAAGACATCTTCTAAATATTTCTCTACCGGACGGTTTTTCAACCGCCCGGAAAGAGGCATCGCTCTTGCAGAGCTGGGACAACACACCGCTTCCGGCATATCTTTTACCGGGGTAAAGCATAATCCCCCATGTCCGGTAGATAATTTCACTCCGGAAAAAAATAATCCAAATACGGCTCTCTCCACAGTCATATTTTCCAGTCTGCTGCCAAGTTTTTCTCTGACACATGCCACAGATTCTGACAGCAGCACATTATCCTTCGCTTCCATTATTTTGTACCAATAATTGCATTGATCTGATCATCTGTCAGCTGGCATTTAAAATAATGCTCATAGAAATCAGAAATCTTTTCTTTTAATGTTTCGTCTGTTACGAGTTCCGGATATAATTTATTCAATGTCCAGAACACTGTAAGCGGCTGCTCTACGGTACGATTTCCCCATACATGGGCTACTGTCGGAATCGCATAGATTGCATCATTTTTCACTGCCTTTAAATCAGAATAAAGAGGATCTGCTTTGATTTCTTCAATCATACTCTTATCTGTAACAATCATGACATCCGGATCCCATTTTAAAAGATCTTCCTGTGTATAGGTACACTGCTGGTCTTCTCCCCAGCTATCTTTTGTCACACTGATACCGCCGGCTGCTTCAATCCACCATTCAGCGATTACATGTGGCTGTGTAAGCTGAGTTACACCTCCATAAAGGACGGTCTTTTTCTCATCATCTGCTAAATCAGCGGTAAGGCTTTGAGCTTCCTTTGTTGTCTCATCAAAATATGCCAGATAATCACTTGCAACATCCTGTTTTCCAAGGACTTCTCCCATAAGAGTAACAGCTGTTTTTACATCATCTGTTTCTTTCCATTCAAAATATACAACGGTCATTCCATTGGATTCTAAAGGTTCAATCAAATCCTGAGACATAACAAGACAGAGATCTGGGTTTAAGCTGATTACATCTTCCATCTTAATCTCTCCGTCTGCACTTTCTAATACAGGAGCGCCTTCCATCTGAGGAGCAAACACATACTGCATTGCCCATTTATCAGTCTGAGTAAAATTCTGGCTCATATCATTACAGATTTTATCTCCGCACCCCATCAACTCGACAAACGCATTAATTACACCGATGGAGCCAAAGGTTGCTATGGACTCAATATTTTCCGGAATTTCCACCTGGCGGTCTGCCATATCGGTGACGGTAAAGGTAGCTGACTTGGTTTCTTCCGTAGCCACGGTTGTCGCTTCCGGTGTTGCTCCGTTACACCCTCCGATTACAGATGCTGTCATTACAAAAATCAGCATCAAAGCTACAAGTTTTTTCATGTTCCTCATTTCTTTTTCCTCACTTTCATAATTGGAATGCAGACTTTTTCCTCTGCATCCTCTTTTGTTTTATCGCTTAAGATTGCCCGTGCCACATTGACAGGGGTATCGTAAAGCCTGGTCAGATTTTCACTGTTTACCACTTCATCTGGAGTGCCGAATGCACTTACCTTTCCATGTTTCATCAACAGTGTTTTATTGCACACTAAAAATGCATGATCTGGAAAATGAGTCGTCATCAGTATCCCATATCCATCTTCCGACAGTTCCCATAATATTTTTAATATTTTAATCTGATTGCTGTAATCAAGTGCGGCTGTCGGCTCGTCCAAAACCAGATATTTTGCCTGTTGCGCCAAAGCCCTCGCAATCATTACCATCTGACATTCTCCACCGCTTAAGTTCTGCACACATTTTTCCGCCATAAAAGAAATCTCTAACCGCTCCATTACTTTTTCGGCAATTTCTCTGTCTTTTTCAGAATAAGAGCTTCCGAAAGATAAATGGGCCGTTCTCCCCATTAAAACCATCTCCCGCACTGTATAGGGAAATGCAATTCTAGTAGATTGGGCTACATAGGCGAGCTCTTTTGCTCTCTCCTTCGCATTAAAATCCCGAATTCTTTTTCCATCTAATGTTATCTCACCGGCATCCGGTTCATAATAATGGAACAGACATTTTAACAAAGTTGTTTTTCCTGTTCCATTTGGTCCAAGCAGACAAAGGCAGTCTCCTTTATCCAGAGAAAATGAAACATCTTTTAACACATCAGGACCTTTTTTGTAATGATATTTTACATGTGAAAATTCAAGCATCCCTTTGTTACTCCTTTCTGGACCGTATTAATAGCAATGCAAAAACCGGAGTTCCCACAAGTGCAGTCAATACTCCGAGAGGCAATTCCACTTCACCGACTCCCCGAATCAGATTGTCCATCAATAACAGGAAGGTACTTCCCACTAAAAAAGACAATGCTATCAGTCTGGCATATCGAGCACCGGCAAATATTCTTGAAATGTGCGGAACTACCATTCCGACCCATCCTATGATACCGCAGATACTTACTGACACAACCGTCATCAAAGTCGAAGTCAGGATGACAATCATCCGAATTACCTTTACATTCACTCCCATCGCCATAGCCTCCGCTTCCCCAGCTGCAAGTACATCAATCTGATTGCGAAATAAAAACAGAATCAACATACAGACAATGGTGACCGGAAGCATAAACATGACATCCGTCATATCTCCCTTACCCAGACTTCCCATAAGCCAGAATGTAATGGAAGGCAGTTGACTATCTGTATCTGCGTAGGTCTTAACAACAGATAACAATGCCTGAAAAAGGCTGGAAACAATCACACCGGATAAGACTAAAGTAGTGATCTCGGTTCTTCCATAGAAGCTACTGATAAAATAAGCAATCCCCACTGCAATCAGTCCAAAAAATAGAGCGGAAAACTGAATCTGTGCCCAGGACCCTTCCCTTACCATCGCCAGTGCTGCTCCAAATCCTGCTCCTGCTGAAACTCCCAAAATATCCGGCGAAACCATCGGATTCTGAAACAATGTCTGATAGGAAGCACCGGATACCGACAAGGATCCTCCTACTAAAATAGCCAGAAGCACTCTTGGAATTCTTACCTGCAGAATAATCTTTTCTATTGCACTTTCCCAGTAAGCCGGGACGTTCATAAAACGAGATCTTATCACATCCCATACTATTTGCGGCTCAATTGAATAACTGCCGATTAAAAATGACAGAAAGAACAGCACTACAAGCAAAACAATCAACAGACTCATCCACAGAAAAAATTTTCTTTCTGTTTTGGTATACTTCATTCCTCTCTCCTCTCAAAACTTAAAATCATTTCAAGTACGTTATACTCAAAACAACTAAAATATGTACGTTATTTTTACTTGAGTATAACGCTAAATCAG
>JAUNBT010000528.1 GCA_030526985.1 Lachnospiraceae bacterium
TTGGAGGTGCTATGTTTGCATCGGCAATTGTGTTTGGTGCGTTTCATGGTAATATGGCTCAATTCATCTATGCATCGATTCTTGGCTTTTTCCTAGCATGGTTTATGGAGTACTTTCATTCAATAAAGGCACCGATTCTGCTGCATATGTCAGCTAATTGCTGGGGATTTATTTTATCTTTCTATGGTGGCGAATTAACAAAACTAGCGGGTGGAGTGCCAGTACTGTTGATTTTGGCTGCACAGATAGCAATTCTGGTTTTGAGCTTGATTTATATTTTACAAAAACGTTCTCATGATAAAAAATACTTACAATAAATTGTATAAAAAATTACAAAAATTTCAATATACATAGAGGTGTGTTGAGAACTTTTGTAATTTTTTTTATGCTTAAAAAGCATTATATATCTGTAACACAATGAGATAATTCAAAATAAAATCGAAATTATCAGACAAGTCAATAAAATACAGTATAATGACGAACAATCAGACAATTAAACGAAAAAAGGGGGTTTACAGTTATTGAGAAATATTGTATAGTATTAACAAGTTGAAGTACCAAAGAAAGTCAGACATGCAATTTGTACTCTAACAGATACATGTCTTGACATCTCAATTATATAAGAAAGGGTGTAAGCGAATGGAGAGAACGTTATATGATCCTAGCTTTGAACATGATAACTGTGGTATTGGTGCCGTAGTTAACATTAAGGGGATTAAAACACACGAGACAGTGGCGAATGCACTGAAGATAGTGGAAAATCTAGAACATAGAGCAGGCAAAGATGCCGAAGGAAAGACAGGTGATGGTGTTGGAATCCTATTACAGATTTCACACAAGTTCTTTAAGAAAACCTGTAAGTCCATCGGCATCTCTTTGGGTGAAGAACGGGATTATGGAATCGGAATGTTCTTCTTTCCACAGGATGAATTGAAACGAAATCAGGCTAAAAAAATGTTCGAGGTCATTGTAAAGAAGGAAGGAATGGAGTTCCTTGGATGGAGAAATGTTCCAAATGCTCCGGAAGTTCTAGGATCAAGAGCCTTAGAATGTATGCCGTACATTATGCAGGGATTTGTAAAACGCCCACGTAATGTTGAAAAAGGATTGGCTTTTGATAGAAAGCTATATGTGGTTCGCCGTATATTTGAACAATCCAATGATAATACTTATGTTCCTTCTATGTCGAGCAGAACGATCGCCTATAAAGGTATGTTCTTAGTTGGGCAACTTAGAACTTTCTTCAAAGATTTACAGAGCCCGGATTATGAATCTGCGATTGCTATGGTACATTCCAGATTTAGTACCAATACCAATCCAAGTTGGGAGAGAGCTCATCCGAACCGTTTTATCGTACATAATGGTGAGATCAATACCATCCGTGGTAATGCAGATAAGATGTTAGCCAGAGAAGAGACCATGAATAATGGAGAACTGGGAGAAGATCTTTATACAGTACTTCCTGTAATCAATGCTGCCGGATCAGACTCTGCAATGCTTGATAACACATTGGAATTTTTAGTAATGAA
>JAUNBT010000529.1 GCA_030526985.1 Lachnospiraceae bacterium
GGATATTTAGTGTATGAAAAAATAAATTCATATTCTCACCAATACCAATCATCCATAAAAAATTATAATATTGGAGAGTACGATAAAGCTTTAGAATCAATTGATTCTGCCATTGCCCTGGATGATACACATCCAACTGCATACTGTCTTTTATCAAAAATATTGCAAGCCGAAGGCGATAAAGATGGTGCGATTAAAATAATGGAAGCTTCTTTGGATAAATTTCCAAACAGTACGTCAATTTATGAAGAAATCATCTCTTTATATGTATTGGATAAGAAACCGGAAAAAATAAAAAGGGTTTTAGATAATTGTCAGAACAATAAAATCCGGGAAAAATTTCCAGCTTACATTACACCAGACCCTCAGATTAACTATGAAACAGGGACTTATGGAAAAGAACTCACAGTAAAAATAGATGGTGACTGCAAATCATATTATTACACCTTAAATGGGAAAAAACCTAATAAAAAAAGTGAACATTATAAAGAACCTATACAAATTGGCGAAGGCAGTACAGAATTAAATGTAATCGGATATAATAAGGAAGGCATTCCAAGTGATGTAATTTATCGCAAATATATTATTTCTATTAAAGGTCCAGAAGCACCGCTAATAATGCCAGAAGAGACTTCTTTTGACGAAAAAACGTTAATTAGTATTGAGATTCCAGATGGGTGTGAATGCTTTTATTCTTTTGATACAATACCAACGTTATCCAGTACTCAGTATACGGGGCCTATTGATATGCCGGAAGGGACGCATGTTCTCTATGTTTTTTTAGTGGGTGGAAATGGAAAACAAAGTGATATGTCCTCAAAAACATATACATTGATTTATTAAAAAACAGTAACTCAGAAAATACATGAGGTTATATTATATGAATATACGTGTGGTGTCAGTAGGCAAAATCAAAGAAAAATATTTAAGAGATGGCATTGATGAGTATGCAAAGCGACTGTCCAGATATTGTAAATTGTACTTTGAACAGGTCACGGACGAAAAAACACCAGATGGGGCATCCTCTACAGAAGAAGCCTTCATAAGAAAGACAGAAGGGGAACGAATACTAAAAAAAATCAAAGAAAATGATTTTGTAATTGCATTGGCCATTCAGGGAACGATGTATGATTCGGAAACATTTGCGGGTTATTTAGAAAAACTGGCTATTCAAGGAATTAGTAATATTGTGTTTGTCATTGGAGGATCACTTGGACTAAGTGATGCTGTATTAGCCAGATCTGATTTCCAATTAAGCTTTTCAAAGATGACTTTTCCACATCAGTTAATGAAAATGATACTGTTGGAACAGATTTATCGAAGCTATCGTATCATACAGCATGAACCATATCACAAATAAGATAAAAGGAGATTTTATGAATATACAAGAAATAAATGGAATAGAGGAGTTTATTGCAGGATTTCCAGTTTTTGAATATCAACTTATTGATACAGAAACCTTGTCTTTTGAATCTCGTGTGCGTACCATATGCGAAGTGGAATGTGAACGATATGG
>JAUNBT010000137.1 GCA_030526985.1 Lachnospiraceae bacterium
TGAAAAAACAGATGAACCTTTTGACAGGATCAATATGGGATAAGATATTATATTTTGCCTTTCCCCTTGCAATAAGCAGTATTTTGCAGCAGCTGTTTAATTCAGCGGATTCTGCAATTGTTGGCAGATTTAATGGCAGTCTGGCACTTGCAGCAGTGGGAAGCAATGTGACAGTAATCAGTCTTATGGTCAATTTGTTTGTCGGACTTTCTGTCGGGGTAAATGTGGTCATTGCAGGCTACTATGCCAGAGGGGAAGAAAAAGAGAGCAAAAGGGCAGTGAATACAGCAATTTTGCTGGCTTTTGTAAGTGGAGTTTTTTTGCTTATTCTTGGTATCGTGACAGGAAGAGTAATTCTTACTTGGATGGATACACCGGAAAATGTGTTAGATCTCAGTGTCTTATATCTGAGAATTTATTTTCTTGGAATGCCATTTATGATGATCTATAATTTTGGTTCTGCTGTTTTAAGAAGTATAGGGGATACGAAGCGTCCTCTTTTTATCCTGATTTTTTCTGGAATCTGCAATGTGGGTCTCAATCTGTTCTTTGTAGTCGGACTGCATATGAGTGTGGCGGGAGTTGCTCTTGCCACTGTAATATCAAATGGAATCAGCAGTTTTTTGATTCTTTGGATTTTGTTTCATGAAGAGGGAATGATTCGGCTTGATTTTTCCTGTGGCGTGGACAAGGAGACATTTCAAAAAGTATTGTCCATTGGACTTCCCGCAGGAATTCAGGGTATTGTCTTTTCTATTTCTAATGTCTGTATTCAGACAGCGGTAAATGGATTTGGTGCGGATGCAACTGCAGGCTGTTCTATTTCCTGGAATTTTGAATACCTGATTTATTATTTATTAAATGCATTCAGTCAGGCAGCAATTACTTTTGTAAGTCAAAATTATGGTGTAGGAAATATAAAACGATGCAGACGCATCGTTTTGACTGCAGTGGGATTGAGTATGATAATTACAGAATCTGTCTGCCTTTTGTTTGTTATAAAAGCACCCTTTTTTACCGGTATTTTTTCGGATAATGAGGTGGTAAAGGGATACGCTATGACCCGGATGGGTTATATTTTAACTTTTGAATTTATGAATGTTATTTTAGATGGCGTATCCGGAGGTTTGCGGGGGATGGGACGATCTCTTGTTCCGGCCTTGATTACGGTTGGTGGTGTCTGCCTGTTTCGTTTCTTTTGGCTTGGAGTTGTTTTTTCAGCGAACCCGACCTACGAAACTTTACATCTTGTTTATCCGGTGAGTTGGATTATCACAATCACTGCGATTTTAATTTATTACTGGATAGTAATAAAAAAAGAAAAAAATGTATGAAAGGTATTCTCACGAAGGAATTTTAATCCTTTGAAAAATTCGGCATAGTCGTTAAAATCGACTATGCCGAATTTTTGTGTTGCTTTTTACATCATTTCCAGATAACTCTCAATCAGAAAGAAAGCTTCCTTTTGGACACGATAGATAATTTTATCTTCCATTGCAAAATCACCACCGAAGATTTCTTCTCCAGAAAGAATTTCTTTTGTAATCATTTCACAGGATGGATCGCTCTTTTTATAGTCGCCGAAGACCAAACGGATTCCGTTGTAGGGGTCATTTTCGCAGGCGGAAAGGTCTTTGGCTTCTTTAAACCACCGAAGGAGCAGTGGAAAGATTCGTTCATACATAATGGTTCCCAAGGTTCGGATACTCTTATCTTTTTTTAGTGGCTCGAAAAAACGTTGGCCAATCTGGTAATCTGGTCCCAAAAGATAGGCCAGCCGGGTATTTATGGTAGAAACTAATGTATTTACAGGAAGTCCTTTTACTACAAGGTTTGTAAGTGACTCCGGGTCTGCCTCCATATGACGGATGGAAAATGGAAGGAAGTCGGAGACATAGTCAGACGGAGTCTGGGTTATCCCAATAAAATATAAGTTTGACGGGATGGAAAATGGACGAAGAGAGAGCTTTAAGGAAACAGTTTCGTATTCCGGCTGCCCTTCCCTTTTTTCATCTGGCAACAGGAAAACTGCATCTCCCATCACAGTATCTAAATTATCCATTTCCATATTTTCTACTAAAAAAACATAATTGCCTTCCGTTGCATGATTGGCAAAAGCGACAAATAAGCCTTCTCCGTATGGGCCTTCCATCCAGTCTTCGTATTTGGCACTCATAATATTTCCAGTAAAAAGAATGCGGCCTTCTTCCCGGTATTTTTGATATCTCTTTAGAATATCTTCATAAGTTTCTTCTGAAAGCTGCTCTGTAGAGACATTTTCGATAATTCCTACTGCTGTTAGAATGGCTTCCCTTCTTTTTCCACAGCCTTTTGGACCGGTAAATAATAAATTGCGTGGATAGAGGGGAGGCAGTGCCCCTTTTCGGTCCGGATGGTTTACGATATTTGTCTTACGCTTCTTTATGGCGGGGGTTGGAGCAGTCATCTGTACTGTGGAAGCTAAAGATGCGGCTGTTCCCTGGGTAAAAGCAGAAGAAGCGTTTTTTTCTGTGGCGGACGGGATAGTCTCTTCTATTTCCTCTTCCGTTGATATTTGTTGATACAAAGATCCGCAAAGGTCTAAATAGTAGGAAGCTAAAATTTGGATTACTGTCTCAAACCGAATCATCGCTTCTTCGGTTGTTCCGTCAAGTATTGTCTGTTCATCGAAGACTGCATAGGCAGCAATGGCATTTCCAAAAGCGGTGCTAAACATAGTGTCCATCGCTATGGTCTTTTCTACCCGGAAATCCGCAGAGGTAAGGACAGTAAGATTGTTGCATTTTTCCAGAATCTGATTGGTAAGTTCTGGTGATTCTATTGGAAATGTTAAAAGGATGGCATAAAGGATGCGTCCGCCTTCCTCTTCCCATTGTCCTGCCATAACAGACAGAGCAGGTCCAGCATTTTCATATTCTGCGGTGATAAAGGAATCCTGCCAAATGGACCGAATTGTCGTGTTATCTCTTTCCAGCCAGGAAGCTTTCTCAGACTGGAAAAAATCCGGGTATTGTTCGGTCAAAATGTTTCCGATTGAGTGAAAAGCTTCTAATGCCTCTTTCCCTTTATCTTTTACCATGAGATCATGTTCAATGTCATCTTCCGTAGGAGATGGGTTGTCCATATATTTTTGCTTCCCATTTTCTCTTAAAAATGCGGTGATTTTATAAAACGGATTGGATTCGTCAATTTCTATATAATTTGGATCTGCGATTTTACAATAGTCTGTTTCAATAAAATCACAGAGAGTCGTCAGCTTCATATAACCAAATTTCGAGGGGACATAGGCCTCGTAGTCAATTTTTGCCGGACGAAGCACAGCATCTTCAATCTCACCGGGATAGGTGACACGCCAGTATTTATCAATATCTCTTAAATAGGGATACTGACAGCGGGAGGAATCGGCGTTACAGGTGTCTGTAATATCTTCCACATCCACGTCCTGACCATGAATCTGCTGAGCTCGTTGCTGGACTTCATATTGCATCAAAAGAAGGTCGTAGACATCCGTTGGACGTTCCAGATAGTATTTTTCATAGAGGAGCAGGCTCGCTGCAATCCAGACGGAATCTTCTTTGCTGTAACGAATCTGCTGACTTGACTCGATTTCTTTCATGTAGCTGTTGTAGTCTGTTTCCAAATCAGGGAAAGTATATTCCATTGCTTCGGCAAGCTCCGGAATTAATTTCCATTCCAGACCAGCATTTTTTGTGTTCTTTCCCCAGAACAGTAAAAACCACCAATATTCCTTTCCTTCTAAGTCCACATCAACGGAAATGCCGTTGGGCTTTCCAAGGTGTTCGGCTAGCTGGTTCATTTTGTCTACAAAATAAGAGGAATCTTTTTTGTGATGAAAGGACAGTTGGGTCAGCGTGGCTGCATGGTTGGCAGAGGAAAAAATTTCTTTTAAAATGGCAAGTTCCGTGGAAGGAACAAAGCTTTCGTTGGTAAGTATCTTTTCCCACTGTTCCACGCTGTAGTGGCTTTTGGCCTGATATTCTCCGTAATAATCTCTATCTCTGATAATCTGTTTATCTGTAGGCATACTGTAATTGCTCCCTTCGGTTTCAAATAAAAATGTGCCGGTTTTTCCCGGACAAAACTATTTTTATTGTAGCATGAAATAAGAAAAAATCATAGATAGCATTTTCTCCGAACATAAAAAGATGTAACAGTTCAGCCTTCGGCTGAACTCCAGAATTTTGATTGAAGCATATTGCCCAATCGATGAGAAAAGGACAATATAAACACCCCATACATAAAGCCGTCCCTCGTTAAATACTGAACTGTCACCACTGTTTACATAAAAAATAACATGTGTCTTGTCATATGGCAAGATATGTGTTATACTGTGGGAAATTTGCTCTTTACAAAAACTTTTACCAGAGGGCAGATGAAGTAAAAAGGAAAAGGCGGATAGTATGATGTTGATTACAGAAGAAATTCAGAAATTAAAGAAGGAAAAAAATGCGGTGATATTGGCTCACTATTATGTAAAACCGGAAATACAAAAGATTGCAGATTACATAGGGGATTCATTTTATTTAAGTAAAAAGGCAGTGGAACTAAAGGAGCAGACGATTGTTTTTTGTGGCGTTTCTTTTATGGGAGAGAGTGCAAAGCTGTTAAATCCGGAGAAGAGAGTGCTTATGCCGGATAGTGATGCCGATTGTCCCATGGCGCATATGGTTGCGGAAGAGACAATAGAGAAGATGAGGAATCAATATGAGGATTTAGCTGTCGTATGTTATATCAATTCAACGGCAAAGTTAAAAGCCTGTTCCGATGTTTGTGTGACTTCTGCCAATGCAGTAAAGATTGTAAAAGAATTGCCGAACAAAAATATTTTCTTTATTCCAGACCGCAACTTGGCTCATTTTGTAGCAGAACAGGTTCCGGAGAAGAATTTTATTTTTAATGAAGGTTATTGTCCTGTTCATGAGCAAATGAAAATAGAAGAGGTTAGGACGTTAAAGGTACGTTATCCAAAAGCGAAGGTGGCAGCCCACCCGGAATGCCCATCATCCCTGATTGCTCTTGCTGATTATGTGGGAAGTACAACGGGGATTATTCAATATGTAAAAAACATGGATGAGGATGAATGTATCGTTTGTACAGAAAATGGAGTTTTATATGAGCTGCAAAAAGAAAATCCCAAAAAACGATTTTATTTTACAAAGACAGAACCGGTATGTGCTGATATGAAATTGATTACTTTGGAAAAAATTCTCCATGTTTTAAAAACAGGGGAGAATGAAGTGACAGTTTCCGAAGATTTATCTGTCCGCGCTAAAAAGCCATTAGAACAGATGTTAAAACTGGCAAAATAAATTAGCGGAGGAAGAGAAGATGAGAATAGATACGGATATTATAATCGTAGGCTGTGGGGTAAGCGGATTATTTGCCGCCCTTCATTTGCCCAAAGAAAAGCAGGTTTTGATAATTACAAAAGCAGATTTAGAAAGCAGTGATTCATTTTTGGCCCAGGGCGGAATTTGTGTTCTTCGAGGAGAGGATGACTATGATAGTTATTTTGAAGATACGATGCGGGCTGGTCATTATGAAAACCGGAAAGAGTCTGTGGAAATTATGATAAAGAGTTCCCGAAAGATTATTGACGAATTGGTAAGCTGCGGTGTAAAATTTGAAATGCAGGATGGAGATTTTGCTTACACAAGAGAAGGTGCCCATTCAAAACCCAGAATTTTATTTCATGAGGATGTTACGGGCAGAGAAATCACCAGCAAGCTGCTTGCGAAAGTAAAAACACTTCCGAATGTGACGATGATGGAATACACTTCTATGACAGATATCATAGAGAAGGATGGGGCCTGTGCAGGAATTATAGCCAGGAACGAAGAGTGGGAGCAGATAGAGGTGTATGGAGATTATACTATTTTTGCCAGTGGTGGAATTGGAGGAAGATATAAACATTCTACGAACTTCCCCCATCTTACCGGGGATGCATTAGACATTTCCAAAAAACATGGTATTATGTTAGAACATCTTGATTATGTACAGATTCACCCAACAACACTATATTCAAAAAAACCGGGACGCAGATTTTTAATCTCTGAATCTGTCCGGGGGGAGGGAGCACTCTTATATGATAAAGAGGGACATCGTTTTGTCGATGAGCTTTTACCCCGGGACGTGGTGACCAAAGCAATCCAAAAGCAGATGAAAAAGGATCATACCGATTATGTATGGCTGTCAATGGAGCAAATCGAAAAAGAAACGATTTTAAAGCATTTTCCTAACATTTACAGGCATTGTCTGGAGGAAGGATTCGATGTGACAAAGGAGTGGATTCCAGTAGTTCCGGCCCAGCACTATTTTATGGGAGGAATCTGGGTAGATTCTAATAGTAAGACGTCGATGGACCGACTATATGCAGTAGGTGAGACAAGCTGTAATGGCGTACATGGTGCCAACCGGTTAGCCAGTAACTCTTTATTGGAAAGTCTGGTTTTTTCCAAAAGAGCAGCAACCAAGATTCAGTCACATTACGAGGAAGGAAAGTAGAAGATGAATAATATAACAATGACATTGCAGGCAGATCATTTGATTTTAGAGGCATTAAAAGAAGACATTTCCAGTGAAGATGTAACGACCAATTCTGTTATGAGAGAAGCGGTGACGGGAACGGTGGATCTGATTGGAAAGGAAGATGGAGTCATTGCCGGGCTCTGGGTATTTAAAAGAGTGTTTGAATTGTTAGATGATAAAATACAATTTAACTTTTTTTGCAAGGATGGAGATGCGGTGAAAAAGGGCCAGCTTTTAGCAGTTGTGACAGGTGATATCCGGGTACTTTTATCCGGAGAGAGAACAGCGCTTAATTATCTTCAGCGGATGAGCGGAATTGCCACTTATACCCACAGTGTCCAAACACTCTTAAAAGGAAGCAAAACCAAACTGTTAGATACTAGAAAAACAACACCAAATATGCGGATTTTTGAAAAATATGCAGTCCGTGCCGGTGGTGGCTATAATCATCGCTATAATCTATCTGATGGAGTATTATTAAAGGATAATCATATCGGTGCAGCCGGAAGTGTGACAAAGGCGGTACAGATGGCGAAAGAATATGCCCCATTTGTACGAAAAATTGAGGTCGAGGTGGAAAATCTTGATATGGTAAAAGAGGCAGTTGAAGCAGGAGCAGATATTATTATGCTTGATAATATGACCCCAGAACAGATGAGGGAAGCCATAAAGCTGATTGATGGACGTGCAAAAACCGAGTGTTCCGGTAATGTGACGAAGGAAAATATAGAGCGTCTTTTAAGTCTTGGCGTGGATTATATTTCCAGCGGTGCATTGACTCATTCGGCTCCTATTCTGGATATTTCCATGAAAAATCTGCATGCCCTACAGGAGGATAATAGATGACAGGTGCTGAGCGCAGAACAGATATGTTAGAACGAATCAAAAGCAGCCAGATTCCTGTGTCAGGGAAAAGACTGGCCGGAATCTATGGTGTGAGCAGACAGGTGATTGTCCAGGATATTGCTTTAATCCGTGCATCCGGACATGATATTATATCCACGAACCGGGGATATCTTTTAAATGCCCTTCCTGTGGTAAGCCGGATTTTTAAAGTGAGTCATACAGATGATCAGATGGAGGAGGAGATGCTTGCTATCGTTGATTTGGGTGGAAGAATTATCAATGTGGTGATTCACCACAAAGTATACGGGACGTTAGAGGCAGATTTATCAATTGGGTCTCGAAGAAAGGTAATGGAATTCATGGAAGGAATCCGAAATGGAAAATCCAGCCCATTAAAAAATATTACTTCCAATTACCATTATCATAAAGTAGAGGCAGAGAGTGAGGAAACATTAAATTTAATTGAAAAAACTCTCCGGGAAAAAGGATTCCTTGTAGAGTAGGGAATAAAAAACCAATAAAATAAGTTTAAAAAGCACTGTATTTCATAAAAGGATGCGGTGCTTTTTTGGTGTATATTCATTACTTGTTCATACTAAATTCATATTTAGTTCATAATTTATTCATAATTTTATCCGTAGAATAAGTGGAAGTCTGAGAAGAATTATGATAAAATAAAAAGAAAAAGAATAGAAAAATGAATGCGTTAAGAAAGGATAAAATTAATGAAGCAGGTAAAAACAACAGAGGCGATAGGCCATATTTTGTGTCATGATATGACACAGATTATTCCCGGTGTATCAAAAGGACCAAGGTTTCGCAAAGGACATGTAGTGAAGGAGGAAGATATCCCGGTACTTTTATCCATGGGAAAAGAACATTTATATGTGTGGGAGAAAAAGGAAGGGATGCTTCATGAGGATGAGGCGGCACAGATTCTTTACAGTCTGTGCAAGAATCCGAATATGACTCCGTCAGAGCCGAAAGAGGGAAAGATTGATTTATATGCTGCAACAGATGGTCTTTTAAAAATTGAGGAAGAGCGGCTGGTTAAAGTAAACTCCTTAGGAGAGATGATGATTGCGACATTGCCGAATTTTATCCCAGTAAAAAAGGGAGAAAAGATTGCGGGAACGAGAGTGATT
>JAUNBT010000138.1 GCA_030526985.1 Lachnospiraceae bacterium
TACGTGCCCCTGCGGCTGACGACCACCGCCTGCGGCGGCGGTGTTGCGTGGGACGGGCATTTCGGCGGCGCGGCAGTAACTTCGCCTGGGGCGGACTACGACGCGGAGGAGCTGTCCTGGCTGTCCCGCATCATCTATGCACTGGTGGGATTGTGCGGTCTGTACATGATCAAATTCTATGGTCCGTCTGTACAGGAAAGCTAATTTTCCAGCAGATTTATTATATCCTTTCTAAGAGTCTGGCGCAAGGTCAGACTTCTTTTTTGTGAAGAGAAAAGTAATTCTTCTTATATTCAATCACACCTTCCTTTTGCATTTTACTAAGCTCATTGGAAAGCGCACTTCTGTCTACGCACAGATAATCTGCAAACTGCTGCCTGGAAAATGGTATCTCAAACTGGAATTTTCCCTGCTTCATCGCCTGATAGGAAAGATAGGAAAGCACTCTCTCCCGAATACTCTTTGGTGCCGTGTGCTGAATCTTCTGGGTCAATTCTAAATTTTTTGCAGCAAGGACGGAGAGCAGATTCTGAATCAACCTGGAATGAAATACACAAGCCGAACTGCAGCTTTTTAACACCTTCTTCGTATTTAAAAATAAAATCTCACAATCCTTTGCAGCAATCACGTCCACCATGGAATCCTGCCCCGGCAGGCAGGCATAGGTCTCTGAAAATAGTTCCCCCGGCACAACATTTGCAAGAAGATTTTGATTCCCCCAGATATCATTCTGTACCACATGTACGGCCCCGGATAAAATAACCCCCGCCGCTTCAATCTTATCTCCCTGACGGTAAATAAAGGATCCTTTCGAATACTTCCTCTCCACTGCCTGAAGACAGTGAAGCATCGCCTTAGCATCCTCCTGGGTGATTCCCCGGAATAATTCTGTCTGTGTAATCAACTGATAATTCATAAAAACCTCCTGTCAGTTGTTTTAACAACATACTGTCTCATTTGAGTGTATTATAATGTTGCCAGAAAGTCAAGAAACAAACCATACAAATATCATTTACGGAGGTTACATTATGAAAGAATCCATGTTTTGTTTTCAATGTGAACAGACTGCCGGATGCAGTGGCTGTTCCGGTGCCAAAGGAGTTTGCGGGAAAACAGCTTCTACCGCCGCTTTGCAGGACGAACTAACGTCTGCTCTGATTGGACTTGCCAAAGCCTGTTCCAACAACCCGAAAACAAAATCCACTGACCGACTGATTTTAGAAGGTCTGTTTACCACTGTCACTAATGTAAATTTTAATGAGACTACTTTAAAAGAAATGATTTGCCGTATCCGAAAAGAGAAGGAAGCCATCGTTCCCGGATGCAGTGTCTGTGCCGCGCCATGTGGAAATACTTCTGAATATCCCCTTGAAAATATCTGGGAAGCTGATGAGGATATCCGTTCTTTAAAATCACTGCTTCTTTTTGGAATCCGGGGTATGGCAGCCTATGCTTATCACGCCATGATTCTCGGATATACAAACAGTGAAGTAACAGAATTTTTTTATAAAGCATTAAATATTTTATCTTTTGACCTTCCGATGGAAGAATTACTTCCAGTTGTAATGGAAGCCGGAAAGGCAAATCTTGCCGCTATGGAACTTCTCCATACCGCCAACCGGGAACAATTTGGCATTCCTGCCCCTACCTCTGTCAGCCTGACCGTAGAAAAAGGCCCGTTCATTGTCATCACCGGCCACGATCTTTATGATCTTAAATTATTATTAGAACAGACGAATGGAAAAGGAATCAACATTTACACTCACGGGGAAATGCTCCCTGCCCATGCCTATCCTCTCTTAAAAAAATATTCCCATTTAAAAGGGAACTACGGTACAGCATGGCAGAATCAGCAAAAGGAATTCGACTGCCTTCCAGCTCCGATTCTTTATACTACTAACTGTATTATGCCGGTAAAGGACAGTTATAAAGACCGGGTATTTACGACAGGCGTTGTCTCCTATCCAGGCATGGAAACGATTGGCGATGAGAAAGATTTTACTCCGGTCATTAAAAAAGCGTTAGAACTTGGAGGCTATGAAGAAGATAAGCATTTTACCGGAATCAACGGCGGTACAGAGCTTACTACAGGCTTTGGAGTGGAGAGTGTACTTGCCACTGCCGGACCGGTTATAGATGCCGTAAAATCCGGTGATATCCGCCATTTTTACTTAGTCGGCGGCTGTGACGGTGCCCGTCCCGGTCGGAATTACTATACGGAATTTGTGAAAAATGCTCCAAAAGATTCCATTATTCTGACTCTTGCCTGCGGCAAATTCCGCTTTAATGATTTAGATTTAGGAGATATTAAAGGAATTCCGAGACTGTTAGATGTGGGTCAGTGCAACGATGCCTACAGTGCAATCCAGATTGCTTCTGCTCTGTCTGAAGCCTTCGACTGTGGTATCAACGAACTGCCACTGTCCTTTATTCTGTCCTGGTATGAACAAAAAGCCGTCTGCATCTTGCTGACTCTGCTTCATCTGGGCATTCAAAATATCAAATTAGGACCGACTCTTCCGGCATTTTTGTCAGAAAATGTGACAAACTATCTGGTGAAAGAATTCGGCATTGCTCCGATTCGCACACCGGAGGAAGATTACTAAAATGTAATTAAAAATACGGGGCTGTTTATCAGCCCCGCTCCTATTATTCCATTTCCAACCAGGGTGTCTCCCATTGGAATTCATCCATCTTTACCCTGCCGTTTTCAAATTCGACTCCTTCTGCTTTTAACAGCTCAACCTGCTGATTTTGACCACCGAATGCAAATGCTTTCGATACTTCGCCCGCCTGATTTACGACACGGTGACAGGGAATCACGCCCGGCTCCGGATTATTATGCAATGCATAACCGACAACCCTTGCCCACCTGCGATTTCCCGCCAAAGAAGCGACCTGACCATAGGTTGCAACATTTCCTTTCGGTATTTTTTTCACTACTTCATATATCATTTCAAATGTGTTCATTTTTGCTCCCACTATTAATAATAGAAATCAAATTGACTTTTTTGGTATCATATTTTCTGGTAAAATATTTTTCCGATAAGTTACGCCTGTGGTTTCAGTAACGATACAATCCCCACAATCACGAGAACCGGCACTGCGATATGGACAAGACCACTTAACAATAGTCCAATCAGTACAATCGGTAACAACACAAAAGAGGTGAGGATTTTAGCAATTCCCCAGGTTGCTCTCAATGCAAGCAGAATTAATTTTCCAAACACCATAATCATCAAAATTACAAATACTAAAGTCAACATATTATTTTCCTCCTATCTGTCTCTGCCAGTTGTTCAAGTCATTCAGTATCCCTTCAATCCGCTCAATGGCTTCGTTGACCTGCATTTTTGCTTCTCCGATTTTTGACTGTACCATCCAGTCGGCAATCATTCCATCAAAGAAAAAATCTGCAAATACCAGAAAGTCACTTATATTTACCCCGAAATTTCCAGGTACATTCACATCTTTTAGTTCCCTTTGGAAATTGTATATTTCCAATCTGGCCTGTTCCATCAACTGATTCGCTTCACTTAATTTTGAATGCTTCATCATCCCGGTCAGAAAGCCGCCTCCGAACAAATCCACCAACCCCCAGTTACCGGCACTGTTTAGAACCTTCTGTGCTCTTTTTAAACTGGCAAGGGATCTATTTCCTGCAGCCTTTGCTTCCTGTATTTCTCTTAAAGAATCTTCTCTTGTCATAATTCCATCTCCATTCTTTTATTTTGCCACATGAATCAATTCTTTTAAAAAAACTTCCTATTCTGCATAGATATAGTTTATAATAAAACAAAGAATTTTTAAACCCATATATGTGCTGATTAAACAATGTTAATGCCGAGATAGGTGCGGATTAGTCAAGAAATGGAAAATGAGGAGAAGAGAAATGGGAAAGAAATCGACAAAAGAGAATAAAAACATTTATCATATCAGCCGGGAAAATGCCGGACTTACAAGAGAAAGGGCAGCAGATGTGTTGGGATTTATCTCTGCCGACCGTTTTGAAAAGATTGAGAATCGAAACTTTATAACACAACCAGATGAAATACTGGCGATGGCTGACGGCTACAAAAATCCGTCTTTATTTAATTACTATTGCTCGCAGATATGTCCGATTGGTCAGGAATATGTCCCAAAAGTAACTGCAAAAGATCTTTCTGTGATTACACTGGAAATGCTTTCCACACTGAACACTTTAGTAAGGGAAAAAGATCGTCTGATTGATATTGCAGCTGACGGCGAGATTTCCGAAGATGAGATACCAGATTTTATTAAAATCCAATCCGAGTTGGATCGAATGTCACTTACAATCGACTCTCTTAAATTGTGGGTGGATAATACGATTGCTTCTGGAAAAATTGATCGGTCTTTATTAAAAAAGCAGGAAACCCAGGGGCAATAATAGTGCCCCTGGGTTTTTTTGCTTTATCTATTATTTACTGTTTTCTAAGCTCCGCATTCATCTTTTTACCAAGCTTTTTCATTACCTGGTTTGCGGCTGTTTCGATTTCCTGGGAAGTCAGGGTTTTTTCGACGGATCCGATTGTTAAGCGAATCGTTACGGATTTTTTGCCCTGTGGAATCTGTTTTCCTCTGTATTCGTCTACAAATACGGCATTTTTCAGCAGTCCGCTTGCTTTCTTTTTGCCCATGATGGCATCGTAAATGTCATGCCATACTGCATTTGTATCAAAAAGCATAGAGATGTCATAATCGGTCTCCGGGTACTCTGCCAAATGGGTGAATTTGTTGGTTCTTGACTGCAATGGTTTCAGTTTTGTGGTATCTAACTCAAATAGGATAACGGAAAGATTTTTAATTCCGCATTCCATGGATACTTTCTTTGCCACAAGACCCATATCACCGATTTTCTCATTATCTAAATAGATATTAAGCCATACAACATTATCTGCCCAGACTGGTTTTTCTTCTTTTCTAAACTCATAAGCTTCCATATGGGTGTAGCGTGGCATATACTCAAGAACACCTTTTGCTTCCCTAAACAATGTATTGATATCTTTTACACTACTTGCGAAAGCGGCGCCGATATGCCTTGCCTGTTCTGGAAGGGATTCTCTCTCATCATACTGGGAAGTATAATTTTTATCAAAGAAGACCTGTGCTTCCTCAAAAATGGCAAAATCATTGAAGTAGCGCTCATTTTTCACAACGGCTTCGCACAGATTCGGAAGCAGGGAGGAACGAATATATCCCAAATCCGGTGCCGGTGGAGTAGAAAGTCTTAATATTCCGTCTGTGTTTTGCAAAACAGCATTTACAAATACATCGTTCATCCATGGGTAGGTATATACTTCCTGCATTCCACAGCGCACAGCAAGATATTCCTTCATGTTTCTGACAAGGCTCTTATCTTTCTGATTAATGTCACCTGTAAATGTTGTCGTAAATTCAGTTGCATCAAAATTATCGTATCCGTACATTCTGGCAACTTCTTCCATGACATCATCTTTAATGGAAATATCACCAGTGGAACGCCAGGATGGTGCAACAACATGCATCTGGTCTCCATCAATTTGAACTTCAAATCCCAGTCTTTCCAGTCTGACTCTGATTTCGTCGTTTGTCAGATGTTTTCCGAGACGTTTTTCAAGCCAGGACAGGCTCACATCAATCTGGGCTTTTTCCAGTTTTTTCACATAATTATCGCAGAATCCTGTCACCTTCATTTCCGGATAAAGTTCTTTGAAATACTCCATGGAAAGAGCAAGGGCCTGATCACAGCGCTCTGGATCGATGGCTTTTTCATAGCGGGAAGAAGCTTCCGTACGGGTATCGTATCTTTGTGCAGTACGTCTGATTCCTGCTGCATCAAAGTTTGCAACCTCTAAGATAACACGCTCTGTCTTTGGGAGAATAGAATCTTTGGCTCCACCCATGACCCCAGCTAAAGCAACCGGGCCTTCTGAGTCTGTGATAACAAGATCGTCTTCACACAGCGTAATATCGTTATCATTTAAAAGCTTTAATTTTTCTCCCTCAGATGCATGTCTTACTACAATATGATCTGTAATATTATCTGCATCAAAGGCATGGGTTGGATTTCCCACAGCAAGCATTACATAATTGGTAATATCAACAAGGGCGTTAATCGGGCGCATACCAGCTTTCCAGATTCTGCTCTGCATTTTATAAGGAGCGGCTTTTACACTAAGACCGGACATCTCTACACCGATATATCTTGTACAACGGTCAGGATCCTTAATCTCTACTTTAAAATCAGATGTAACCTCTGTCTCAAAAGGCTTAATCTCAGCCAGTGGAAGGTCATAGAGTGCTGCAATTTCTCTGGCAATTCCATAGTGACCCCAAAGATCTGGTCGATTTGTCATTGACTTATTATCAATCTCCAAAAGAACATCGTTCATATCCAAGGCATCAGCCAAAGGAGTACCAGCCGGTACATCAAAAGCAGACAAATCTAAAATCTCCGCTTCCTGTTCTGCCGGGAACAAATCTCCCAGTCCAATCTCATCGGAAGCGCAAATCATACCGTATGACTCAACACCGCGAAGCTTGGAATTTTTGATTACAACCGGTTCCCCTTCGCCATGCCAACGGACATAAGAACCCGGGCAGGATACTGCAACCCGCATTCCCTCTTCCAGATTAATACCACCGCAGACAATATTCTTAATCTCACCGCCGCCGATATCCACTTTGCACACTCTTAATTTGTCTGCATTTGGATGAGGCTCAATCTTTTCAATGACTCCCACAAGCATTTTATCAAAACGGTCTGCAAGATATTCTACTCCTTCTACTTCCACTGTGGACATAGTCAAATCGTACTCTAATTTTTTCAGATCGAATTCTTCTGGAATGTTCACATAATCTTTTATCCATGATAATGATAACTTCATTTTTATAATCCGCCTTTCTTTTCTTATCTAAACTGTTTCAGGAATCTCAGATCAGCGCTGTGGAATAATCTTACATCATCAACACCGTAACGCATCATAACGAGCCGGTCTAAACCGATATTTACATAAAATCCTGTATATTCATCCGGATCAAGGCCTGCTGCACGCAGTACGTTCGGATGTGGAGAACCTCCCGGCATTACTTCAATCCAGCCAACATGTTTGCAAACACTGCATCCTTTACCGCCGCAGACCTGACACTGCATATCAATCTCAAATCCCGGCTCCACAAATGGGAAATAACCGGAACGCATTCTGACTGGTACGTCCGTTCCAAATACCTTACTTAAAATACTCTTAATCATCACCTTTCCAGATGTAAAAGTAATATCTTTGTCCACAATCAGGGCTTCATACTGGAAAAATGCTCTCTCATGATGGGCATCTGTTGTCTCATTTCTATAAACACGTCCCGGATATACGAAACGATATGGCGGTTTGTGTGTCTGCATATAACGGACACTACCCCCTGTCAAATGAGGACGCAGACAAAGTTTTTCGTTGGTCTCTCCCTGATCATGTCCCTCGATCCAATAGGTATCCATGCTCTCACGGGCCGGGTGATTCGGTGGGAAATTCAGCTGGTCAAAGGCATACATCTCACTGGTAATCTCATCTTCCTCAAAAATCTCAAATCCCATAGAACGGAACGTATCATTCAAGTCATAGCACATCTGTGTAATTGGATGGAGTCCGCCTCCCTGCGGCAGAATTCCCGGCACAGAAACATCAAAATCTGGAGACACTTCGGACGCCTTCAGTTTCAGCTCCATTCTCTTCTCATCAATCAGATCCTTTACCTGATTCTTGGTCTGATTTAAAAGTTTTCCCATCTCCGGACGAAGTGACACGTCTAATTTTGGCAGTTCTTTCATCAAAAGGCTCAATGAACCCTGTTTTCCGATATAAGCACTCTTCACGTTCTGGAGTCCACCTTCATTTGCTGCTTCGGAAATCTTATTTTTTGCTTCTAATAAAATGCTGTTGATCTTATCTTTCATTTCCCTTTTCCTTTCTTATCTAAGGCTTTTTATATGACAGGGATGTTCGCAGAACTCTCCTATCATTAAAAAAATCGCCTCTTGTCATTGTAAAATAACAAGGGACGATGTAATCGCGGTACCACCCTAATTCAGAGTAACTTCCTCTACTCTGCTCTCTTTGTTGTGCATGGATTGCTGCACAGGCATCTGGTTTAACGCAGCATAGTCTGCTTTTCACCAGAGGACTCCCATACTGAAACTTCAAAAAGGTTCACGCAGAATGCTTCCAGCCGATGACATTCTGTCTCTGAAACGTTACATCTTTCCTACTCACGTATTTTCACTGCCCATAATGTAATATATTATTGCACAATATTTTTAGTTTGTCAAATAAATGAAATCATATTTTGCAACTATTTCGAGCTTTGATTGAAACAATGATAGAATCATTTTATTAAATTTTCTGATGAAGCTCTCCTATTTATCCACATTTACAATTTGACTTCACAGCAGGCAGCAACTAAACTTTTATTAGAGATAAATTTGAAAAGAGAGGATAAAGAGAATGTATCAGGTCGGAATTGATATCGGTTCTAGTGCCGCCAAAAC
>JAUNBT010000139.1 GCA_030526985.1 Lachnospiraceae bacterium
ATCTAGAGAACATTTTACTTCGGCAATATTTTTTTGTGTGATTGTATAAGTCTTTTTTAGTGAAAATGTATATCTTCCAAGCCCAGTCACTGTGACAGACGCAGTTCCCGCATTTATATTATTGAAATAGGATACGGTATAATCTGTTCCGCGGCTTAAGGTACTGCCACAGAATTTCACCGTGACGTCTGGCGATTTTTCATTTCCATCGTAACAGTATTGCTCATTTGCAAGTTCTAAAGAATAATTTTCTGCCTGGTTATAGGCATAAAAGGTACAGTTGTAATCTGCGGCCAACTGCTGTGCGGCAGTGTTACTGTATCCATAGATTCTGGCTATTTTGCTGCAGGCATATAAGGAGTAATCCCCTATTGATATATTTTTTCCAAGGAAAACGACCTCCTCAAGTTCGGTACACCCATAACACAGCATCGTTCCGGTATCTGCCACTGTATCTGGAAATTCCAGACTCTTAAGTGCAGTGCATCCCATAAATGTTCCCATTCCAAGAGACTTTAGACCGGAGGAAAACGTAATTTTCTCCAATGCCGTACAATAGGCAAAAGCGGACTGACCTATATTTTCCACGGATGACGGAATACTGATACTGGTAAGACCAGAACAAAGGCCAAATGCACCATCTCCTATTGTCGTCACAGAATCCGGGATTACAATCTGTTTTAGTGCTTCGCAGTCAGCAAAAGCACTTGCATTGAGTATCTTCACGCCGTTCGGAATAGTGACATTAGACAGTTTCTTGCAGGAATCAAAAGCTGCAGTTCCAATCTCCGTAATGGAGGCTGGAAGCGTAACGGTAGATAAATAGGCACAGTTGTTAAATATATAATCCGGCAATTTGGTGATGGAAGCAGTTACCGTAGCCGAAACTGCACCGGAACAGGAGGCAAATGCTCCCTCTCCAATTTTTGTCACGCTGGAAGGCACAGAAATTGCCGCCAGATTCGTACATCCATAGAAGGCATAATCACCAATTTCATTTAAAGCACTTGGAAATACAACATAATTCAGACCAGTGCAATCTTTAAATGCATAGGAATCAATGCTGGTCACAGTACTGCCAATAGTTATTGCTGTGGCTTTCTGGCAATTGTAAAAGGCACCTGTACCGATTGATTTTATTCCTGTTAGGACAGTAATCTGGGTTATGCTATCCCGGTGCTGGTACCAGGGGGCATAATTGTCATCTGAGTAGTCCATCATATCTCCGGAACCGCTGATTAAAAGCCGACCGTCTGTATTAATGCTCCATTTTATTCCATTGGAACAGGTTCCACTGTACAAATCTGCAGCCTGTGCTGTTTGTCCTGCCCCGAAAAGAAGCAGGATGAAAGCTGCGGACAGGATTATATTTTTTATTATCTTTTTCATCGTTCATCTACCGCCTTTTATTGCTATTTGATTTTGACCTTTTTTGTACTGCTCCATGAACCGTAATATTTCTTTGATCCAACTTTTTTATAAGCTCGGATTCGGACGTAATAGGTCTTTTTCCTTTTTAGTCCACCGGTTGTCATCTTGGATGTTTTCTTACTAAGGTACCTTACAAATGTCTCCCTCTTGAACTGCTTATGAGCCGACACCTGCATCTGGTATCCATTCGTTGTTTTATCTATTTTCCATTTTACACTGATACATTTCTTTTTTGACGAACTTACTTTGCTCAGTGTTACCTTTTTGGGTACAACCTGGATTGTGATTTTTTTCGTTGTTGCAGGATAATCTTCTTTTGCGGCGGCTGTGATCGTAATCGTCGCCTGTCCATAATTTTTCACTGTAATCTTTCCGGAAGATGAAACAGTGGCAACTTTTTTATTGCTTGTCTTGTAAGTCAATTTACTGCCAATACTGGACTTTGCATTCAATTTGAAGGCTTTCGACTTGTAGGCAACTGTCTTTGAGCTGGCAATGATTGTTTGTACTTTGGGTGCCGCCGGAGTAATCGAAGTAGTGTTGGTGTTGCTGTTATTTCCAGTATTTGTGCTGCCGCTGGTGTTATCTGTACCACCGATATTGTTAGTATTTTCGTTGCTTTCCGTTATGGTAGCAGATGTAGTTGTTGTCGAAGCGGGATTCGTCGGAGAAGCAGTATTTTTTTCTTTGACTGTGACATTCACTGTCGTTACTCCCGCCATATAATTACCTGTCTGGGCTGCATAAACAGTAATTGTCCCGGTTCCTGCTTTTTTGGCAATCACATCACCAGTTGCCGACACCTCAAATAGCTCTGAATGATCGGATGAATAGGAAAATGCTGGAGAACCATCTGCTTTCGGGGACAAAGTAAACGATTCTCCTTCTTTCAGTGTAATATCTGCCACCGTAATCGTCGGGGATGCTTTTAAAACACAACATCGCATTGTTTTACTATCTATGGAAGAATCATATATATAAACTGTTACAATCCCTGCATTGGTTCCTCCTAAGGGACTCGTTGTATGATAGTTATAATTACTGTTATCCATTTCTCCATCCAAGCTATAGTATATCAAATAGGAAATTTGATTTCCCACCAACTGTGCTTTTGTACCCTTTGTCTTTGCACCTGTCGCACACATATTTCCTGTATAAATGTGACAATGATTTGAATTCATCAAACGATAAGTTTCGATTGGTATAACTGGAAACAGAATAGCACCAGTAGTACCAGTAGCATCATTTAGTATAAGAAGATTTGATACCTCAAAACCATGCTCTTCAAAATAATTTTTGGCAACTGTATTTGCAGGATTGATTTTAATCTGTATTGTCTCTTTATAACTATCCAGCCAGGAAGGATTGGTACCAAGGCTGGTATTTTCCCCATAGATAGAGATTGTTTTTAGATTATCGCAGTTATACCAGCATTCAACTGGAATTTCTGCTACACCATTATAAAAATCAATAGATTCTAATGCGCTGCAATTATTGTAAATGCAAGAATTCAATGTTTTTGTGCTAATGCTAGACTTAGTCATACTATCACAATTCATAAATACATATTTCCCAACAGATTCTGATGCATTTGGAAAAGAAGTCAGCAGAGTGCACTCCTCAAATGCAGCCTGTCCAATCGTTTTTATACTGTTTGCATATCTCAAATAATCAATTGATTTCAAATTACTGCAATATGCAAATGCATAATCTCCTATTGATGTTAACTCACCATCCATATAATTTACTTCTTCCAAACTACTACATTTATAAAATGAGTAACTGCCTATCGTTGTCAATGCATTTGGAAGATTAATTATTTTTAAGCTGGTACAGCCATAAAAGAGACCGTCTATTTTTTCTATTGTCTGTGAAAGTATCACGTCGTTCAGTGCTGTACATTCGCGAAATGCATATTGTCCTATATTTGTTACATTATCAGGCAAGTAAACGCCAGTCAGACTTTTGCAATGTTCAAAGGCTGACTTTCCAATAGATTCTACAGTTCCTGATACCCAAAATTCTTTCAAATTTATACAGTCACAAAACGCAAAATTTCCAATCGATGTAATTCCATTTTCGATAGAAACACTGCTGATCTTACTCCGATACAGTTCCCAGGGTACTGGTATGTTCACAACTGTATTGGTAATTATAGAAAAAACACCATAACTATAGTTATCCATCGCTCCGGAGCCACTAATCACCATGTTACCATCGCTGTATAAATGCCATTTGACTGTATTTCCACAGCTTCCTGATGCTGTGAGCTCTGCTGCTTGGGCTTTCGCAGAAAAGCCAAGGAACAAAACAAATAAAAACATGAACAATGTTATTCTCTTCTTCATAATAATACAATTCCCTCCTACTTTACTGCTATTTAATCTTAACCTTCTTCGTACTGCTCCATGGACCAAAATAATTTTTCGTTCCTACTTTTTTGTAAGCTCTGATTTTAACATAATAGATTTTCTTGCTCTTTAGTCCAGTCAAGTTCATTTTCGATGCAGATGCTTTGTAGGTTCTCTCATAAGTTCCCTTTTTGAAGTTCTTATAAGTAGAGAGGAACATCTGGTATCCGGTTACACTGTTATCCTTTGTCCACTGGGAGGTGAGACGTTTCTTTTTTGTGGACGTTACCTTTTTTAAAGTCATCTTTTTCGGTACAACTTTAATTGTAATCTTCTTTGTTGCGGAATCGTAACTACCTTTTGCAGCGGCAGTGATTGTAATCGTCGTCTGTCCGTAATTTTTTACTGTCACTTTTCCACCGGAAGATACTACCGCTACATTTTCATCACTGCTTTTATAGCTTAGTTTTCCGCCGCCGTTGGCTTTGGCTTTTAAGGAAAATGCTTTCGCTTTATAAGCCACTGTCTTTGAAGAAGCTGTGATGGTCTGGTTCTTCAGCTTAGTGATTACCGGGTTTGCAACACTTTTTGCGGCTGAAGAAGAATCACCGTTGGAACTTACAGTTCCTGCATAGGAATACAGATTGGAAGCAGAGAGATTCAGTTTCAATGCTGGGCGCATGCCGCCAAGTTCTCCACTGGATACTGTGTAACCGCTTGTTTCAACATTTCCTTCTGAAGACACTGAGGAAGCATAGTTGACTTTACTTCCAGGAGAACGCAAAATCCATTCACCGGCACCAGTTCCTGTGTTCGTATAAATTCCCATTGCTTCGGCGTAATTACTTCCCAGGGCCTGTCTCCCCTCATCCATCACGGTTTTGCTTTTCAGAAAACCGTAAGATACAGCCTGTGATGTGTTGTAGACTTCTTCCTCGGACAAAAGAAAAATCTTATCGGTCGTAGTGCTTCCCCCATTGGTGCCATAAGTTAAGTTATTGCTATTTTTTACGCTTGTATTTATGATTACATTTTGCATAGCACTGGTAAATGCACTGTCTATAAAGTTTTTTGCTGTATAATCCTGACCGACCTGATTACTTCCGCTTCCGTAGCCATTCATCCAACTTCTAATTGTGCTGGTTGCCCAGGTTACGGAACTGTCTACCGCATGATAGAGCTGATTATCCAAAATCTCATCTGCTACCAGAAACGCCTGTCCATTCTGCACATTTAACACTCTCCATTTGATCGGCTCATATTTAAAATAATGATAGGCAGTTGCATTGGACCAATTGTAATAGTTTGCTGCATTGTCTGTCGCATATGTGGCATCTGATTTTTTAATGCGGCGGTATTTTTCACCAGCTAATATAATCTCATTATTGCTGTCCCATTCGGTTGCATTCACAAGATCGTTATACAGTGTGGTGTTATCTGTAATCTCGCTTTGAGGGTAACTTCCAAAATAAATGCAGTCCCAGGTGACTAGTTGGCCAGAAGCCATGGTAAAATTCTTCTGGATTTGGACATCTTTTAATTGTTTTGTGTTTGCGTTGACACTGATTGGTTCTAATGAGACCAAAATCAGAGCCAGGATAAGTATCATTCCTGTAATTGAGGTTTTTATTGTTCGGTTATGTGTTTTCATTCTTTATCCCCCTCGCTTTTATTTGATTTTGACTTTCTTTACATTACTCCAAGGACCATAATATTTCTTATTTCCCACTTTTTTGTAAGCACGAAATCTGACATAATAGGTCTTTTTGCTTTTGAATCCATTTATATTAACGGATGACTTGGAAGCTTTGTAGAAACGCTCAATTGTTCCCCGCTTAAAATCTTTTCTGAGGGAAATATTCATATGGTAACCAGTTACTGTTTTGTTTTTGGTCCATGTTATTTTTAATTGCTTCTTTGCCGGGCTGTTCGCTTTCTTTAACGTCATCTTTTTCGGAACAACTTTTATCGTAATCTTCTTCGTTGCTGCCTGAAAATTGCCATTTGCGGCTGCAGTAATTGTAATCGTAGCCTGTCCATAGTTTTTCACGGTTACTTTCCCAGCGGAAGAAACTGTGGCAACTTTTTTATTACTGGATTTGTAAGTCAATTTTCCACCGCCACTAGCTTTTGCTTTTAAGGAAAATGGTTTAGATTTATAGGCTACCGATCTGGATGAAGCGGTTATTGTCTGAGGTTGCTTTACGGTTGTTATTGTATTGGTACCAGTATTCATACTGGTATCGGATGTTGCATTAGTGTCAGTATTTGTATTATTTGGATTCGTTGTTATCTGTTCCGTACTCTCTGTTGTCTTTACTGTCCAAACTGCATATAAAGTTGTATCTCCAATCATCCTATATTCATCACCAGCCTGATATGCTATTCCGGAATCTTGATCAAACCAGCCTTGGAAATCATATCCTTCTTTCACTGGAACCGTATTACTCAGAATTATTGTATTTCCATATGGAGCTTCCTGCGCAGCAATTGTAGCACTTCCGCCAGCAAGATTATAGTTTAACTTATATTTTTTCAAATTCCACACAGCATATAGTATGATATCTTCATTTGAATCATAAGAATCTCCGGGCTGATATTCTGCTGCGGTTGCTGATGTACTTTTTGCCCAGCCTGCGAATATATAATTCTCTCTGGTTGGAACTGTAGTTGACAATTTTAAAGATACCCCATCCACCTTTATCTGAGAAAAAGGCATATTAGATACCAAATCATTTCCCGCATTTGCATCGTAGGTAACATTATAATCCCCCGCATATGCTGTCTCATCTTTTGTTCCATCTGAACTTACTGTTCCTGCATAGGAATACAGATCAGTCGATGATAGATTAAGATATAATGCAGGACATACACCTACAACTTCATAATCAGTTGAAAATCCTCCTTCGTACAGACAGCCTTTCGTTAATATATAGGAGGCATACCCTGTTGTACTTCCTGGTGACCGAAGCCACCATGTACAGTTATTCAAATACTCACTATCTTGATTACTATATGTCCCCATAGCCTTAGCATAAGTACTGCTTTGCATACGCCGTGCATTATCGTATGCATCTTTGTCTTTCAAGAATCCATAATTGCTTGCCTGATCCGTTGAGTATACTTCCGATTCTGACAAAAGAAATATTTTATCTGTCGTATCCTCTCCTGCTTCTGTGCCATAAATCAAATTGTCTGCATTAATTACTGTGGAAGTTATGATTGTATCTTTCTCCAAATCAGAAAAAGCTGTGTCAATAAAATTTTTTGAACTATAATCTATTCCACTTACTTCTTTATCATATCCGTTTAACCAACTCCGTATCGTACAACTCTGCCATGTAGATGCAAGAGAAGTGATATTATATCGTTGATCATCTAATACTATATCTGATAAAAGTAATGCCTGTCCATTTTCATTTTCCAAGACTCTCCACTTGATTGGGTCATATTTGAAATAATGATATGTAACTTGACTTTCCCAAGTATAGTAATTGGAACTTGTTGATACAGCATACGTAGCATCACTTTTTTGTAATCTTCTATATTTAATTCCGTCAATCGTAATATCGTTATTGCTATTCCACTCACTATCTGCGGCTGCCTGCAGCTTTGCATAAACTTCTTCTGTACTAGTCACCTCACTCTGGGGATAACTTCCAAACCAGATACAATCCCAGGTGACTTTCTGTCCTGACGTCAAAGTTGTATCTTCAACAATCTTAGGATTCTGCAATGTTTCACTAGCTGCTTCCACCTTAATTGATTGCATTATCTTCATACTAAATAACAAAATTACTAAAATTTTGAATAAATAATTTTTCATTCCCCTCATCTCCTCTTTTTACAGTTTTATTATATACCACTCTGGTTTTTGAATATTATTCTCTCCTTGTCCACAATTCTATTTTCTCTAAACAACCCCTTTTTAAATTGAAGCTAAGGACAAAATTATTCTTTTTACAAATAAGTCTTTGAGGCAGGTACGGTTATATACAGAATAGAAAAAGGATTTTATATGTTCTTCTATATCTGCTGTGACCGTCCTGCCTGGACTTCATTTTGCTATACTTTAGCCATCACTTTTAAATATTCTACAATGGCATACCAGATTATTATTTAATCTTTGTTTTTTTCACGCTACTCCATGAACCGTAATAAGTTTTGCCACTCACTTTCTTGTAAGCCCTGATTCTCACGTAATAAGTCTTTTTACTTTTTAGCCCAACTAAACTCATCTTTGACTGAGATTTTTTAAATTTCCGCTGGTAGGTTCCCACTTTAAATTTCTTGTTCTGTGAAAAATGAACCTGGTAACCATCTACGGTCTTATCTGTTTTCCATTGGGCGGCAAGTTTTTTCTTTCCAGAAGAATAGGCCCTTTTAAGGGTCATTTTCTTTGGAACAACTTTGATTGTGATTTTCTTAGTTGCTGATTTATAGTTTCCGTTTTCAGAAGCTGTAATCGTGATTGTAGCTTGTCCGTAATTTTTTACGGTTATTTTTCCTGATGCGGATACTGTGGCGACTTTTCTATTATTGGATTTATAGGTCAGTTTTCCTCCTCCGTTGGTTTTAGCATTTAAAGAAAACGCTTTTGCCTTATAGGATACGGTTTTGGAAGAAGCTGTAATTACCTGAGTTACTGGGGTCGGACTGGAATTGGTGGTTCCATTATCAGTTGTGTTGCCGTTTGTTGTACCGCCGCTTGTTGTTTCGCCACTTGTGGTTCCACCGTTCGTAGTTCCGCCA
>JAUNBT010000530.1 GCA_030526985.1 Lachnospiraceae bacterium
GGCGGAATGGCAAATAATATCGACTTCCTGGGATTTCAGCTTGGAACTTAATGATGCGAACCAGACATCAAAACAAATAGTTAGTCCTACTTTCGTATCATTACATTTACAAGTTATGGCTTTATTCCCTGCTGTAAAAACTCGTTTTTCATAATCAGGCAAATGGATCTTCCTGTAAGAAGTGACTAACCCTTCAGCTCCCACAACAATCGAGGTGTTATACAATTGGTTCCCAGACAGTTCAGGCATTGACCCTGTTATATATCCTCCGCAATCCTTCATCAAATCTGTAAGATAATTGACTGTATAGCTATCACTCAGGTTTTCACCAAAAGGTATTAATTCGTCTTCCAAATCAAAAGCATACCCACTGGTAAATAGTTCAGGCAACACCAGTAAATCAAAAGTAAAGTCTTTTATTCTCTCTCTTATATAAATTAGATTAGCATCCCGATCACGCCATATAACATTGTATTGAAAGAATCCTATTTTCATATTTTATAATTCTATCTGATATATCCTTGACTCTTCATTCCAAGGGTGATACCCCTGTCCGATATACTTGAACCCAAATTTCTCATAATAACCGACATGATCGGTAGATAAGTACAATTTTTTGAATCCGAATATTTTAGAATCATCTTTTGCTTTGTTAATCAGAAGTTCCGCATAGTTGTTTCCTCTTTGTTGTTCCGAAATAAACACTGCGCAAATCAATAATTTTGCCATTTTTGATGGCTGCCTGTTTTAGAATAGCTTCCTTTTCAAACCCGGCTTTTTCCAGAACCCGTTGTGAAGCTCTATTAAAATCGAAAACAGGTGCGTATAACTTCTTTATCGGAAAATGAGAGAAAGCGTAATCAACCATTTCTTTCACAACATTTGTCATGATTCCTCTGTTCCAGTAATATTCTCCCAACCAATAACCGATTTCGGCGCTTATCCGTTCTACATCTGGGTTCAAAACAATTCCAATTCCTCCGACAGCTTTTCCGCCAACATCAATTGCAAAATCAGTAAAGGGAGGTTCTTTGCTTAAAACCATATTGATAAACTGCTCCCCATCCTCAACCGTATATGGGTAAGGAAAATAATCCCTTACATTGTTCCAAATGTTTATATTATTGGCATTTTCAGCAAGAGATATCTTGTCCGATAAACTCCATTCCCTTAGCAGATAGTTTTTATTCATACCTTTATTCATATGGACTTTTCTACTTTTATGTTAGGACTTTATTTATCTTCACAGGTAACAATTTTACATCCGGGTTCAGTATCCATACGTGATCCAAAAAAAGAGACTGTCCTCTTGAAGTTAAACTTCATTTTGAGACAGCCTCTATATCTATCAGCGGAGTGAGAGGGGTCACGTTCGAACACCTCATTCCACTCCTAAATTTTTTCAATAACCTTAAAGAATTGATTGACAAGAAGTAACCACTCTTTCAAAAATTATCTTTTTTACCTACAGAATTTCAAGTTTACTCTTTTTTTACAAGAAATGCAATAT
>JAUNBT010000531.1 GCA_030526985.1 Lachnospiraceae bacterium
CTAATGTCTTGTTGTGTAAGAGAATCAAAAGAAGTTCCTTTCGGCAATATTCTTCTGATGAACTCATGATTAAGCTCAACATTTGGTTTCTGATACGGAGAACTCGGATTACAGTAAAACAGCATTGTTCTGTTTTTGTTGTCATCCGTTTTTTCTATTTTTAACGGGTTAGAAAACTCAGAGCCGTTATCGGTAAGTAGAACAGGAAAAAGCCGCTTAAAGGTATCTTTGCCGACTTTATTGTATATATTGTTGTAGACATCAATTACAGCCTGTGATGTATTCCTTTCAAGAAGAAATGCAAGCATAAAGTCACATATTTTAAAATGAATTGTAAGAAGTGTTTTTCCTCCTATTCTTCCGATAACAGTGTCAGTTTCAACTATAGCAGTATCCGGATGGTTTTGCTTAAACTCAAGAAAATCATCATATGTACGATTAATTCTGCATTTTTTATCAATTTTGTGCTCTGATGACTTCATTTTTCTCGGTTTAAAGCGTACTACTCTTGGCATATCAATATTTTTAGCCGTGCATAATCCCATATCTATATACTTGTATATTGTTTTCTCACACAAATTAAACAAATCAGGATTATTGGCAATAATATGATGAACTGATTGTCCGTTTTTAATCAACGGACTTATCATAAAATCTAAGGCAACGATTTCATCTTCTGAAATATTAATACCGCTGCGAGCTTCGGAAAGAGTTTGAACATACTGTTTGTGTGCCGTCCGATGTTTGTAATATTTTTTTCTAAGGGTACAGGTGTTTTCATCAGAACAGCCATTGCAAACATAAGGCGGCATAGATAGCTTAGAGCATATATCTTCTTGAAAATCTGTGCAGATAGAATTGCATTTATTACAGTATCTGCAAAGATTATACCGGCAATGGTTTGATGAACAGAGGTATTGCTTGGTGCAACTATTTCTATCAATACATCTGTTGGCGATTTTTCCATAAGCTGATTTGTTGCTTGTAACAGCGTGCTTTTTAATCTCTCTGGAAATGGTAGAAGTGCTTTTACCAATCAAAGAGGCAATGGTTTTAATTGACATAGATGAATTTAAAGAATGTTCGATTGTTAGCCGATTATCATCTGTTAAGTGAATTCCTGACATATGTATCATCCTTTCGTAGTTATACTTAAATATTTGTCGTTAAGTATATTTTGATACATTTTTTAAAGATGTCAAGTGTTTGTATGAGTAAACGCAACCCCTTCCCCTTAAGGGGAAGGGCTGATGATAAAGGTATTTCGGAAGAAGTAAATGCAACTCCTGTATTTGTAAAAGTTATTGCAACCATTTCATCCTTTAGGGGTTGCGTTTACTTTTGCAATTCACCTATTTTATGGAGGGCAAATAATTTTCGCTGAAAATCTTGACAAATAGCGAACCGCATGGTATAATATTTTTAATTCACTGCAGATATACCATGCGGGAATGGCTCAGTGGTAGAGCGTCACCTTGCCAAGGTGAACGTCGCGAGTTCGAATCTC
>JAUNBT010000140.1 GCA_030526985.1 Lachnospiraceae bacterium
AGAATATGCTACTGTTTCGCTAAAAATATACTGTGTTGTTGGTGTTCCGTCAGTAAACATAATAACAACCTGTTTTCGCTTGGTATCTGATTTTTTTGTATTATTCTGCAATACTTCCAATGCCATATCCATACCAAGATCGGTTCGAGTAGCACCTTCGGATGCTAATGCATTTATCGCATTTGTCAACATTGTTTTCCCTGCGTCTGTTGTTGTGTCCTGAAACAGATTTTGATAATTTGTTGTTTCTAAATCACCGTATTTAATTCCAACACTCCCCGAATTGGTACCGGAGATAGATAAACCTTCTGTATTATTTCCATACCCACTTTCTGAAGCAAAACCGACCATCGCAATTCTATGATCAACCTTATTAGTTGCCGCATCGTTTTCTACACTGGTGACAAAAGTTGTAACAGCATTTTTTAATGCTGCTAGACGTGTTGTCGACGTAATCAATGTGTAAAAAGAGCCTGGGATAGAGTCATCTCCATCTTGATTCTGACCAATAGTAATCTCGTCGCCACTTGCATTTGTATAAGTTGCTTTATACTTTCTATTACCTTGCTTTCCAGTTCTGGTTACAGTCACTTTATAGTATTCGCCATCAACCAAAATATAGAGATTGTCTTTATCATCATAAGCCTTTCTATAGTTTTGACCTGACCATGCTGCATATTCTATTCCTGATACCTTCATAGAGTCAGCCATACTTCCTGATTGATCTAAAACCAATACAATATCTAATGGCACAGCCTCTTTCCCCGGAGTCGTCGTATCTTCTCCTGTAGCATATGCACTTAATTCAAGCATATAATTTCCGTCTGACTGTAGTGAAATCGTCTTATCCACTACCAAACCCGTATCTTCTTCAGCCTCGGCTTGTACCGTTTCAGATATGTTTATACTGACACCTACTATTAAAATAAGTGATAGCATGAGGCTAAGGAATCGTTTTAATCTTTGCATAACATCTCCTCCTTATTAATTAAAATTTACTATACTCGCTGACTTTAACTATCAGCTATTCCCCCTTATTTATAAATGAACTACCATGTCATAAACCATTAAATCGAAATTTATCCGACTCATCCGGCAGCATCACTTACTTCAGGAATTTATAACATTATATCACCCTTTCATCACAATTACCTCTAACTAAAGTATTAGATTTTTCGTGATTTTTTTGTGACTTTTTCGTTTTTCGCTGGTTTTGAATTTGTGATATGATTGGTTTTAACATTGATAAAAGAACGGAGGTATTTTACATGAACCAGATTATTGTGAATGAAATTTGCAGAACTATGAAACCACATTTATCGGACAGTCAGTTAGACATTTTGCAGGAAACTTTAAAACATGCATTTAGTCATATCAGAGCAGATGGTCTTGACCTCCAAAATGAGGATTGTAACAAGGGAACAAATAATTTTCATATCCTGAATCTATTTCTTTCCGCAAAGCATGTAGAAGGCTGTTCCGATAAGACGCTTCGCTACTACTCAAATACGCTGTCGAATCTTTTTCATTCTGTAGAAAAGCCGGTTGAAGAGATTACCACGGATGATCTTCGACTTTATCTTACTACCTACCAGAATCTTCACCATTCCAGCAAGGTGACGATTGACAATGTGCGTCGGATTTTTTCTTCTTTTTTTGTCTGGCTGGAGGATGAGGATTACATTATTAAAAGTCCGGTTCGGCGAATCAAGAAGGTCCGCACCAGCAAGCTGGTGAAGGAAACTCTTTCAGATGAAAATCTGGAAATGCTACGGGACCACTGCAAAAATACACGGGACCTCGCCCTTATTGATCTACTCTCTTCCACTGGCATTCGTGTTGGGGAATTGGTGCGTTTGAACCGATATGATATTAATTTTCATGAGCGGGAATGTATTGTTCTTGGAAAAGGGGATAAGGAAAGGACTGTCTATTTTGATGCACGGGCTAAAATTCATCTGCGATTTTACTTAGAAAGCCGAACAGATGATAATCCTGCCCTCTTTGTATCCCTTCAAAAGCCTCATAACCGCCTGTCCATATCCGGGGTGGAATATATCTTAAAACGGCTTGGGAATGAGGCACAGATTGCCAAAGTCCACCCACATAAGTTTCGAAGGACAATGGCAACAATGGCGATTGACAAGGGAATGCCGATTGAACAGGTGCAAACTCTGCTTGGGCATGTGAGTATCGACACAACTCTTCATTATGCTGCTGTCAACCAGAATAACGTGAAAATTTCTCACAAAAAATATTTAGGTTAAATTCTAAAAACTAGGATTTGTTACTTCTAATATTTTGTCAATTTTTTAAATTGGAATGGTTTCCTTTTGTATTTGTAATTTTTCAGTTATTTTACAGTTGTACTATTCTTGATGACTCTGCGGTAAATCAAAATTTACCTGCATCACTGTTCCATCCGTTTTATGCTCGGAATTGTTTCACTCTTCTTCTTTTACAATCTTTAATCTGATCATAATCTATTTCCAGCATTTCCCTATACACCGTTCTGCTTCTTCCTCTGAGACAGAAAACTTTTTCATCACCCTGTTTTTTGTTTCTGATATTGAAATCTCAAGTTCCTGTAGTGTCTCGATTAATGTCTGGATGCTACCCTCACGTTTTCCGATATCTATTCCTTTCTTTATCCCTTCTTCCTTCCCATCTAAAAATTGATACTTCATCTGATGGTTATAGTCCCGGATTGCTTTCTCACGTTCCTCATAATCCAACCATTTTAACTCATCTGCGCTCAGTTCTATCAGGTTGTTGTATGCTTTTTCCACGTATTTATCCGTCTTTGCCATAGCGTTCATCTCCTCTTTTTTGTTCTCTTACAGCAACCCTTTCTCCTTCGCCTCATTCACCGCCTGCACTCTGGAATTTGTGCCTAATTTTCGGAAGATATTGTATACATGCGTCTTTACCGTCGGCAGTTTGATATTCATTTTCTCGCTGATCTCTTCATTGCTGGCGCCGCCGTTAATGTATTGGAGGACGGTAAGTTCTGTAATTGTCAGCTGGCTATGCTGCTTTTCTTCTTTCTCACTGCGTAAAATCTTGCGCTGTTCCCGTTTTGCGCAGCGGAGCAGGATACTTTGGTAGCCTTCGTAATTGGCGCGTAGTACATTTCCATAATAGTACTGTTTTTTCGTTCCCAACTCTATACCCATCATTTTTTGGTAATTTTCAATTAATTCCAGACCAGCTGTGCCATAATGGCAGTATATCTCAATATAACGATATTTCATCCCAAGGGTCAGACCCTTTGTCGCAAGAATCAATGCCTGATTTTTGTCCCCTGTTTCATAGAGTGATGCTGCCTGGCCAAAGAGACAATCGGCGGCGAACTGAGTCAGATTCATTTTTTCATAATAATCTGCCAGCTTTTTAAATAGATTATCTGCTCTTTTATACTGTTTTAATATAAAATATCCCCTCGCCTTTAAATAATATAAATAATGGTTCTCGGCAAGTTCTTCCTCCCTCTCTTCCGGTGCTTCGTAAAGAATCCAGCGCCCCAAATCATCCTCGATTCCTCTAGATTTTCTTGTATATAATTCCAGTACTTCGCATATTCTGTGAATCCCAGGATCGTGCATTTTGTCAATCTGGCTACGAATCTCTTCTAATTCCGCTTCAAATTGATACTGTGTCCCCATTCTTTGAAAATAAGACATAAGCGCATACATTCCGATTAACAGTTCTCCACTCTGCACCGTTTGCACTCTGGCTGCTAACGCAGAAAGATTTTCTATCACCTGAGAGCCACGTTCTGTTTGGATATAATAGAAGGATTTTATCATCTCAAGCGCAATTCGTCCCGGTTCGTCCATGATTTCATTCCAGTATTTTTCATACATTCGTTCTTCTTTTATTTTACCGGAAAAGAGAGGGGCAAAGTCCCGGATACCACAATTGAGAGCCGGGCTTCCATAAGAAAATGTAAACAAGGACAGTTCGCCCCCCTCCCATTGTGTAGCGGTTTCTTCCAACCATTTTGTAATCTCGATTCTGCTATCTAAGAAAGTAAGATTCCTGTAGTAAGTTACTATTTCCCTTTTTCTTGCTTCATTCTCTGCATTTTCATAAGAATGCAAAAGAATTTGTTCTGCCTGTTCCACAACTGCCCAATCCTGATCTCTTACTGCCACATAGCCTTTTAAAAACCATAAATCTATATTTTGCCCATCTAAATTTTTCTCATCTACATTTCCCCAATCTGCACTTTTTCCATCTGGATATTCTGCTATCAATTCTAAATACCTGCGAATAGATGCAAGGGGAATGTTTCTTACCATCTTTTTGGCATACTGGGCCATGGCCGCTGCAAGTTCTCTTTTTCCGATTTGCTCCACACTGAGAAACATCTCCTGCAAGAATAGGTGCTTTTCATACCAATCGGCGGCTTTTCTTTGAAAAAGAATAAGGGATTTCTCCTCCGGAAGCATATCTTCCCTCTGCAAAAATGTTTTTAAAAATGGTACCGGAACATACCCTTTTTTCGCCTCTTTTCGCAAAAGGCCTGTAATCTCTAACCGATATAATGTCTCCTCCTCTATCGGCAGATTCAAAACCTTTCGATAAAAATCTCCCGTCACGAAGGGAAACACACAACTGTACATAAGAATCTCTCTTTCCCTTTTCGGTAAGCATCCCCAAATCTGTTCTTTCATCTGAATAAAAAAATAGGGGGAATATCCCACACTGTTTTCCCTGAATGTCAGTTGTTCACAGGCGCCCGGCCAGCCTCCGGTATACTGATAGAGCTCATCAGCAGCAAAGGCGGTAATCTTTTTTTGTTTTTTTTGAAAAAATTCGACGATTTCCCGTTTGGAAAACAGCAATTCCTCCCCGGAAATTGCGGCTGCCCTGCCGCTATAGATCATTTCCAAAAATGCTTCCGGTTCTAATCTTCTTCCCAACAATATGATTTTACACTGCTTCGGGAGATATTCAAAAAACAGCTTCATCTGGCGAATATTTTCCAGGTTTTCCATTGTTTCTATGTGGTCAAAAATAAATAGAACCTGGTTTTCCTCTTCCATCTCTTTTAAGAACAGGCTGAACTCATCCCTCAGATTGTCTGCAGATGATAATTTCTTCCCTTTTATCTTCTCAAGCAAATGGTGGATTCCTGCTAATAAAAAACCTGGGGTATTATCATTTTCATCGAATATATAATATGCGGCTTTTGCTTTTGGCTGTTTTTTCAAAAAATACTTTAGAAAAAGAACGGCTGCTGTCGTCTTTCCACTTCCTGCACCCGCCGCGAAAAAAAGGATTTGATATTCCTTTAATTTTCGATCCATCTGTTTGATCAGGCCGGACCGGTTTATCCTGTCTTTTTCCGTATCGATTCTATATTTTCCTTCTCTTACCATGTAATTTTTACTCCTATTATAAAGCGAATCTCTGAAATCCACTCAGGCTGCTTTCCTGTAACGGCAGACAACTCGCCATCTGCCTTCAAAAAATGCTGTCTGCAATATTGCACAGACAGCATCCTTCTCTTCATTCTATTCCCCGTATTACTCTTGTATAATCTCAGCTTCCGAAAGCCGATTCAAGAAATCATCCACATCTTTTGCCACAATCTCTTCTTCGACTTCATACTCATCAAGCACGTTCTGAATCAGCTGCTCTCTTGTCGTCTCTTTTTGTAATTTCTCCCACAAAAATGCGCCTACTTCATTCACTGTAATCAAGCCATTGAAATGTAATGCCGTATCTCCGACTGGCACTAAAATGTAATCCCCTGCAATCTCCCTTAACACAAATTCCTTATTAATTACCATCTGTTATCTCCCCCATGTTTCTTCTTGATATATATTCGTCTTTTTTTAGCGGATAATTCCATATTTTCTTAACAATTCTACTCTGTGATTGCCTAGAAATACACTGTCAAATGCTGAATTCTTCTTTCCCTTATTATGAAACAGCAATTCTCTCATATAGCAGTACATTCGCTGTGTCCACGCAATTGGCAACAGGAAACGGTTCTCCCGCAGATAAGGATAAGCCGACTCTAAATCCTTTCTCCTTGGAAAAAGTGTCCGTCCAAGACCCCCCTTGACTTTAACAGACTTCTTCGAAGCCGCCACCGCATTCAGTGTAATCAGACTGCTGTGGAGCCGGGTCTGAGAACTGCTCCCATAAATACCCGCACTGAATATATCCTCCAAAAGCTCTGCTGTATCAATTCTGCCAGCGTAAATCTCTGTCAACTCTTTTGGAATCCCTGCTTTCTTATAAGAAAAGCTTAAATACTGTCTTCCAATATCTAAAATATTCATCATAAAAACATCCGCATGATATCTCTTCGTCGTATGATTCAGATAATCCCAGTCAAAGGACTGCCCATATCGTTCTGCAAATACAATGATATCACAAATCTGGCGAATACCAAATCCACTATGAATAAAATGTTTGAAACTATGTAAAACCAAATATAGAAAATGCTCCATGGCATCCAGTGTCAACAATCTCTGCCCCTGAATCATCACTTCCATACAATGTTTCGATGCATCTTCAAATGGCTCATTCAAATCTCCATAGCTGTCCGACTGACTGCTAAATAACTCAAAATGAACTTCTAACTTAAGTCCCGTCTCTCTATTAAAATAAGCTACTTCCGATCTGGATTCACTCTCTGGAATCATTCTGAACTGGTACTTTCGGCAGACCTCCTGAAAAACAGGATAATCCTCCCGCTTTAGCAAAAGATCCTCATCACCGGAAGGTCTCGAATCCGGCTTCCGATACAGACTTCTCAAAATAATCCCCTTAAGTACCAGACAGGAAACCCCTGCCTGCCTCAACTGACTGTAAAAATCAATAAAAAGTCTGCTTTTTTGAACCTGGATTATCACTTCCTGCACTGCATTGCTCTTCCATAATCCTGCGTACTTAAATGGAATCTGCTCTACCATACCGCTGTCTCCCAAAGTATCATAGACCATGGGAATCACTTTGTGACCATATGCAAGCTGCAACAACTCTTCCCATTCCTGAGACATCAATTTCTGTTGTGCTATGGGCTTTTCTCTAAGAAATCCATCTAAACTGTTCAATAACAGTATCTCACTATTTTTCATTCTATCTGTATTCCTTCCCGTCAAAGTGCCTCTCCCAACATTTCTATCGACACCATCTCTGGACAAAAGCCACACCTTTTTCATATATACAAGTATTGTAACAGATTTTCTTTAAGCTAACAAGTCTATTTTTTGATATAAACGATATCACTGATTGGTCTTTCATATCCGTCTGACGGCTGGTTTAGAACCATTCCATCAAACCACATCTCAGAACTTCCACCGCCATCTAACTGATATGCTGTCTTCGCTCCTTCCGCTTCCATATACTCTGCCATTCTCGTATATGTTACCCCCGGACTTCCACTGCTGCCACGGCCGTCTACTACAATGAAGATAAAATTATTTTTATCCTTTTGACCGATTGCTGTATAGGGAGCGATATCTAAAGACTCCTCCACCTCATAAAGCGTCGGCACAACAGAGCCATTCTCCACAAGTGGGGTGTCGAACCACCATACATCCGTTACGCCGTCCTCCACCATCTGACTACCGCTTCCCAAGTCTTTAGGGGAAAATATTTTAAGCTTCCCATTTTTCATCAGGGCGCACATTTTTCCAATATCCCGATTATCTTCGTAACACAGTTCTCCGTTTCGGATTACGATTGGATTCTTAAAATCTGATGCATCACTGTCATCCCCACGGAAACCGACTGCATCCCCATTGATTGCAAAAATGGCACTGTGTTCCTCGGCTAAGGCACTGACCTCTTCCTTTGTCGTCATACAGGACTCATAGCTTCCTCCAGCAAAGGCTGTATTGATATCTTCATCCGGATTTTCTGTGTAAATGTTGGCTACCCAATAGACAATATGATTATCTGTCTTTTTATTAATTTCGATGGTAAGTCCATCCCTTTCGTATTCCCAGTGAGTATCCTTTTCATCCACTACTTTCACTTCAGTCTCGGATAAATGCATGGACATAATATATCCTTCCAACCCATCTTCCGTTCTGATTTTCGACCAGGATTTCTCAGTGGAAAGAAGATAGACAAGCTGATTGGGCTCAAGTACCGCAATTTCCGCCTCTGTTGAAATCGAAATCTCTGAGCGGAGCGGAATTTTGGTTCTTACATAGTAGCTTTCCGGTTCCGGCGCTGCCGTGGTAGATTCCGCCATCTGCTGACGGTGTTCCTCTAAGCCCTTGTTTGCAATCTTATTTACCATGGAATCCGCAAGTTCTCCCGGGGAGCATCCCGTCAAAGTGACTACCTGAATGACCACCAGAAAAAATATAGATAAAAAGACAGGGATTCCTCTTCTATGTCTGTTTGTCAAGATTGATTTTCTTGTTTTCTTTTCCACATTCATTACTCTATTATTTTCCCTCTTCATCGTTCCTTCTCATTATCTCTTTCCTGTTTTTTCT
>JAUNBT010000532.1 GCA_030526985.1 Lachnospiraceae bacterium
TGCTTTACTTTGCTTATAAATATGCACAAGTTATAATTCTTCACGAGAACAGTAATCTGTTAAAGAATTTGTTAGGTGTAATTATCCAAATACGAGGAACAGAGTATTCGCTTGGATTATGGTTCCTTCCGTTGCTTTTTATAACTGAATTGATTGTTGCGTTAATTCTAAGAATACATGCTTCATTTCAGCTGCCAGCTGTTTTGTTTACGACAACAATCGGGTTTGTTTATGTTAAGGTGTTTGGTAGAGCATTGCCTTGGGGAATCGATGCAGCGTTTGTTATGACATTATTTGTATACGCAGGTTTTATGGTCAGACAAATTGTTGCAGAAAGCATTCCTTTAGATAGATGTGGAATAGTATATAAAGCAAAATGCTATTTTCAGCAGAGGATTCTAAATAGTAATTTGGCAGTTGTAGGAGTAATCATTCTTATGCTATCCCTTAATATTATATGCAATCTTATTAATATAAAACCGTTATCAACTGGCGTTGATATGTGGGCGTTAAGATATGGGAATCCGTTTTTGTATGTATTCGCTGCGAGTTTTGGGATTGCTTTTGTTGTCTTCGTATGCAGTATAGGACTTAAAAATATAAAAATAAATAGCATACTGTTTATTGGACAGAATACTTTACATTTTTATTGCTTACATATAATGGTTCTTTCAATTGTCAAGAAGATAAATGAATGGATTGTGATAGAAAAATACTGTGGTCTAGTTATAACAGATTTATTGTTGGCCTCAATTACAGTGGTGATTTGCTATATTATTGTGAAAGTTGTAAAGAACATAGCGCATCAATATCATTTGGTTAACAATATATAGGAGACACATTAGGTGGATATAAGTTGAATAAATAGTATATTTGTTCATCGAAAAACAGGTTACATATCTGTTAAAACAAAATATAATGATAATGAGAGCTAAGTAAATTGATATATGAAGTCTTGATTTCTTTTTTGTATGGGAGTGGATAGTTTGCAATCGATTTTGACAGGTATCAGATGCATTTTATGGTAAACATGGTTTAGTTACAGTAATCTTTCAGACGTGTTTTACGTAGATTGATTGCGTGTTGATTTATAATTTAAACTAATTTTTTTGCAAAAGTACTTGCAAAACAGGGAACTGATAGTTCTTTAAAAATGTTTATATGGAGCCAATATGCCAGGCAATTTCAAGATGTTTGCATATTTTGGAAGTTCCTTCACAACTTGTTTCCAATGTTAACGTGCTAACAAAGTCTTCAAATCGTTCTGTAAATCGACTATAAAATGATTATATCGATTGACACTAGTCTTTGTATTGTAATTTTCATTTTTACAATATAAATTTATGTGTTGTAATTATTAAGTGTACATTTTTACTCCAAATAGGATGATCCTTAACAGTATGTTCATATGTGCTATGAAAATGCTCTGAAATATGATGGCATTTGGAACATTTGTAGCTCTTCTTTTTTGCTTTGAGTAAAGTGGTAATATTGAAATCATTT